>CAJUDX010000007.1 GCA_910584785.1 uncultured Lachnospiraceae bacterium
AAATCCGGATCGACGGGAAGTTAAGAAATATGAATTGCTTGACAAGGCAAAGCTGGAGCGGGGAAGCGGCGGTATCGTCTGTATGTGTGAGGAAGTTATTCCCATTGATGCCCAAAATTGTTTCATTCCTTGTAATTTAATATGATGATACCAGGGTCAAAAGGTCGAAAATTCGACGAAAGCTTGCTTTCAGGAGAATTTTTGAACTTGGGACCCGCCAAAAACATGAAAAAACAGCCAGATAGGGCGGATTTTGATTGTTTTTAGGATTGCGGGAATACGAAGTACGAAGCAATCTGTATCATAAGAAGCGGCAAAAAACCTTTTGACGTTTCTACCCTAAGATCGTTTTGAAAATTGGCAGAGGCGCGTCTTTACCGCGCCTCTCTTTGCACTTTCAGAGTATTCTCGGAAACTTTGCTGTGTGAACAGTAACTTTATGTCCATTCCTGCAGCTGATTTTCCGAGAGTGCTCTCGACCGTTAGCATATATGTTACTGTTCACACGTTCACAGCAACGGGCAAAAATTCACGAAAATCGCCTTCGTCGATGGGATTTTTGCTCACTAGCCCATTTTAACATACGGTCAGCGCAGCAGGTGCGCAGACCTATGTGAACAGTAACGTCTGTATCCCTTCAATATTGTTATTCAAAGAAAAGGTGGTGTAAATAAGCCCGTGTTAAAAACAATTCTACGACGTATTTTGCAGAGTATACCGACACTTCTTATCGTTATTACGATTACCTTCGTGCTGACCAGGATGATTCCCGGCAATCCGGCGAGGACGATTTTAGGCCCGCAGGCATCCGCTGAGGATATCGCGGAAATGGAAATTAAGCTTGGACTGAATAAGAGCAAGGTTGAACAGTATGCCGACTACATGATGGGCATTCTTCACGGAGACTTTGGAACTTCTTATGTTTATAACCGGCCTGTTACCGGGCTGATTGCCGAGCGTATTCCCAAAACCCTGATCATTACCCTGACCAGCCTTGCCATCGCCGTGGCTGCGGGGATTGGAATTGGTGTATTGTCTGCATTAAAACAATATTCGATTTTAGACTATATTTTTATGGTGCTGGCGCTGATTGGCGTGTCCATGCCCATTTTCTGGCTGGGCCTGATGCTGGTTAATCTTTTTTCCGTTCAGCTTGGATGGCTTCCCGCCCTTGGCATGGGTTCGATGAAAAAGGGGATTGGCGATGTGATTTCCCACATGGTTCTGCCCTGCTTTTGTCTGGCGACGATCCCGACAGCAACCTTTGCCCGAATTACCCGATCCAGTATGCTGGAGGTAATTCACAATGATTCGATTAAAGCCCTGCGTGCCCGCGGAATTAAGGAGAGCAGCGTTATCTGGAAACACGCTTTTAAAAATGCCCTGCCGCCCATCGTCACGGTTTTGGGTTTGCAGCTGGCAAGCGCGTTTACCGGCGCCATCCTCACCGAGAGTATTTTCTCCTGGCCTGGCATGGGAACCATGATTGTTTCTGCGATTGACAACCGCGACTATATGCTGATTCAGGGAACCGTGCTGTTTATCGCTGTGGTCTTTGTTATCGTCAATCTGCTGGTGGATGTGGTCTACATGCTGATTAACCCGCGTGTAAGCTACGAAGCGAAGGGAGGGAATTAAATGGCAGAATCCAAAAATCTGACAGCACAGGACGCTCTTGGCCAGGAGGCCCAGGCCCGTATGCTGAAACGGGAGCGCCGTGCAAATAATGTCTGGAATAAATTAAAGCGAAATAAGACGGGGATGATTGGCCTGGTGATTATCGTGGTAATGATTTTGATTGCCCTTTTTGCCTCGGTGATTTCCCCCTATGATCCGAATGAAATCCATCCTCTGGATGCGTTTATGAAGCCGTTTTCCCCAGGTCATTTTTTTGGAACGGATCAGTTTGGGCGCGATTTGCTGTCCCGCATCTTTTACGGTGCCAGGATTTCCCTGGTTGTCGCTGTGGGCGGAACAGTCGTGGGCGGTGTGATTGGTGTGCTTTTAGGCTTGATTGCCGGCTATATGGGCGGTATTGTGGACGCTGTGATTATGCGTATTATGGATGGCTTTCTGGCCTTTCCCTTTGTGCTTCTCTCCATTATTCTGATGACAGTGCTGGGCGAGGGGCTGATCAACGTGATTATTGCTATCGGCATCGGCAATGTCCCCAGCTTTGCCCGTGTGGTCCGGGGTGAGGTGCACATTGTAAAAAATGAGGAATACTGCAATGCCTGCCGGGTAATTGGTGTATCCAATGCCAGACTTTTGTTCGGTCACATCCTGCCCAATGCAATTTCACCGATTATTGTCTATGCGACGTTAAACATTGCAGGGGCCATTATCTCTGAGGCGGCACTAAGCTTTTTGGGCCTTGGCATCCCGGCGCCTACGGCTTCCTGGGGAAGCATCCTGCGCGAAGGAAAGAGCAGCCTGACAAAAGCGCCGTTTGTGGCGACGATTTCAGGAATCTTTATCTTAATTACAGTACTTGGTTTTAACTTGTTTGGCGACGGAATCCGGGATGTTCTGGATCCGAAGATGAAGCAGTAAACACTTGAATCCGAAGATAAAGGGTTGCTGTGGATGTGCATAAACAGTAACCTTCATGCGCCCAAAAGTAGTCATACCACCATAAATAAACGTCTGCCGGGCGCACTTGGAATACCTGAACTTAGACCGCCTAATCGGCGGTGGACTTTTATAGTAAACCTTCATGCGCCCAAAAGTAGTCATACCACCATAAATAAACGTCTGCCGGGCGCACTTGGAATACCTGAACTCAGACCGCCTAATCGGCGGTGGACTTCTATAGTAATCTAGGAAAGAAAAGTTTGCTTTGTGATGGAGGAAAATAAATTGATGGAGAATAAAAAGAAGGTACAGGATCGGGTGGATGAAATTCTGCCGGAACTGATTGAACTGGCAGATAAGCTGTGGCATCATCCCGAATACAGTTTTCATGAATATCAGGCATGTCAGTGGATGTCGGAATTGCTACGCAGCTACGGCTTTACCGTGGAAACGGGCGTGGGCGGGATTGAAACCAGTGTTCGAGCGGTTTATGACAGCAAAAAGCCAGGGCCGAACCTTGGAATTTTAGGAGAGTTTGACGCTGTTCCCGGAATGGGGCATTCCTGCGGACATAACCTGATGTGTGCAATGGCAGTCGGCGCAGGTGCCGGGCTGAAAGCAGCGATTGATGATCTGGGCGGAAAAATTACGGTGCTTGGAACTCCGGCGGAAGAAGGTGGGGGTGGAAAGGTGATTATGCTGGAAAACGGCGCCTTTGACGGCCTGGATGTGGCAATGCTTCTTCATTCTTCTTCGGAAACCTGCGTCAATGATATTTCCTATTCCAGGACGGATGTTCGGGTGCATTTTTACGGGAAGAAGGCCCATGCGGCGACCTGGCCCGAGGAAGGCATTAATGCGTTAAATCCGATTATTGATTTGTTTACTATTGTCAATTCGATGCGGCTGGAACTGGGCGAGCGGGGAAAGATTCTGGGCATTATCCGCGACGGGGGTACGGATGCGATTTATATTCCTGACCACTGTTCGGCGGAATTTACGGTGCGTTCCTTTGATATGAAGTTTAAGTGGGAATTATATCACCGGCTGATTAAGATCTGCGAACATCTGGCAGAGATTACCGGGACGAGGTTTGAACATGAATTTACCGATTTATCCTATGAGGATATTCGGAATAATCCGGTGATTGAGGATATTTTAGGCAAAAACTTTGAAGCCCTGGGCGAAACCCTGTGCCCGCGCAAGAAGGAGCAGGGAATTGGCTGTACGGACATGGGCAATGTCACCCATGCCGTTCCGGGCTTACAGTCTTACGTCCTTGCAGCTCCTGGTATGCGGGTGCATACGCCGGAGTTTGAAGAAGCCGTGGGCGGGCCGACAGGTCATCATGCCGTTGCCGTGGGTGCAAAGGCGATGGCGATGACAGCAGTGGATTTGCTGGAAAACCCGGAACTTTTGAAGGCAGTAAAACAGGCATTTCAGGAAATGAAGGCACAATACGAATAGTCGAGGTGATGCGATGAGTGAAATAATTCTTTCCGTAAAAGATTTAAAAACTTACTTTTATACGGCAAGCGGTGTGGCAAAAGCTGTGGACGGCGTAAGCTTCGATATTGCCCGGGGAGAAACCATGGGAATTGTAGGCGAATCCGGGTCAGGAAAAAGCGTGACTTCCAGTTCCATTATCCGGCTTCTGCCGCCAAAAACGGGGCGGATTGTGGGCGGCTCTATCCAGTTTGAGGAAAAGGATGTGCTGGCTTTAAACCAGCGGCAGCTTTTGGATTTTCGGGGAAAGGATATCGCAGTGATTTTCCAGGACCCGATGACTTCACTTGACCCGGTATTTAAGATTGGCAGACAGATGGTGGAAATGATTATGGCCCATCAGCCGGTATCGAAGGAAGAAGCCAGGAAGATGGCGGTGGAAGCGTTAGATAAGGTTGGCATCCCTGAACCGGAAAAACGGATGAATGCCTATCCCTATGAACTTTCCGGCGGCATGTGCCAGCGTGTGATTATTGCCATGGCGGTTTGCTGCAAGCCCAAGCTGATTATTGCAGATGAACCGACCACGGCCCTGGATGTAACCGTGCAGGCCCAGGTGCTGGAATTGTTAAAGGATCTGCAGAAAACCATGGATACGGCAATCCTTTTGATTACGCATAACCTTGGTGTTGTGTGGGATATGTGCGATAAGGTGATGGTGATGTACGCGGGCAATACGGTGGAATTTACGGATACCAAGACCCTCTATCAAAATCCAAAGCATCCATATACCTGGGGGCTTTTAGATTCCATGCCCAAGTTAAGCGATGTTTCCCACGGCGAACTGCAGGCCATTCCCGGTACACCTCCGGATCTGCGCCTTACTGGAAAATGCTGTAATTTTTACAACCGCTGTCCCTATGTAACCGAGGAGTGCATGGTTTCAGTTCCGCCGCTGGTGGAAGTGGAGCCGGGTCATCTGGTTGCCTGCCACAGACAAAACCTGGAGAACAGCCTGGAGAAAGGAACGGTGACAGAAAATGAGCGATAACCGGCCCGTGATCATGAAGGTGGAACACCTGACCAAAGAATTTGAATTAAAAAGCAAGATCTTCGGCGCAAAGCCGCAGATTCTTCATGCGCTCAATGATGTTTCCTTAGATATCTATGAAGGGGAAACCCTTGGTGTTATCGGAGAATCCGGCTGCGGGAAATCCACCTTTGGACGAACCCTGATTCAGCTTTATAAGGCGACAAAAGGTTCCGTGATGTTTGAAGGGAAAAATCTTTTTTCCTTAAAGGGTCAGGAACTTAAGAAGATAAAAAAAGATATCCAGATGGTTTTTCAGGACCCCTACTCTTCGTTAGACCCGCGAAAGACAGCAGGAAAGCTTATCGAAGAGCCGATGATTGTCCACAACCTGATCCCGGATAAGACAAAGCGCGAGGAGAGAGTTCTGGAACTGATGCGCGAGGTGGGGCTGGATATTCAGCACGTTCACCGTTTTCCGCATGAATTTTCCGGCGGTCAGCGCCAGAGAATTAATGTTGCCAGGGCGCTTTCCATGAATCCGAAGGTTATTGTCTGCGACGAACCGGTGTCCGCGCTGGATGTATCCATTCAGGCGCAGGTGCTGAATTTATTTAACCGCCTGCAGAGGGAACACAATCTGACCTATATTTTTATTTCTCATGACCTGGGCGTAATTAAGCATGTCAGTGATCGTATTGCCATTATGTACCTGGGGCGGGTGGTGGAACTCTGCAAAGCAGATTCGATTTACGAGGAACCGCTTCACCCTTACACCAAGGCACTTCTTTCTGCAATCCCGCCGGAATCACCTTTCCAGAACCGGGAGAGGATTGTATTAAAGGGAGATATCCCCAGTCCAATTGGAGATCAGATTGGATGCCCGCTGGCGGGAAGATGTCCGAGTTGCATGGAGAAATGCAAAAAAGAACAACCAAAGCTTGAAGAGGTAAGGTCAGGACATCAGGTGGCTTGCTTCTTATATACGAAGTAATTGGTGCTGACCGTGGATTGTAATGGATAATAAAGCTAAACTAATTGGTGCTGGTCGTGGATTGTAAATGGATGATAAAACTAAACTAATTGGTGCTAGCCAAGGATTGCAGAGAATGATAAAAAAATAACAGGTACTACAGACACAGAATGGAGCAGAACAGAAATGAAAACAGTAACAAGAAGTGAAGTATGGGAGTTGGCAAAGAGCCGCAAGAATGAGTTAATCCAGCTGGTTTCCCGGCTGATTCAGATTCCCAGTGAAAATCCCACTGGTTCGCAGCGGGAAGTGATTGACTTTGTCGAACAATATCTGACGGATGCCGGAATTGGCTGGGAAGAGGTTTCCTGCAATCCGGCGCATCCCAACGTGCTGGCGAAGATGGGAAATGACGAAGGATTCAGCGTTATCTTAAATGGTCATGTGGATGTGGTTCCGGCGGGGGATCGGGCGCAGTGGAAGTGGGACCCCTTTGGCGGGGAGATAACGGATACACAGATTTTAGGGCGCGGCACCTCGGATATGAAGGCCGGTGTGGCAGGGCTGTTATTTGCCATGAAGGTGATTAAGGATTCCGGGGCAAAGCTGAAAGGAAATATCCGGTTGCACATTGTTTCCGACGAAGAGAGCGGGAGCGAGTACGGAACGAACTGGCTGTGTGCACAGGGCTATGCTAAGGATGCCGATGCTGTAATTATTGCCGAGCCTACCTCCAACTGGACAATTGAATCCGGGCAGAAGGGTGGGCTGCACATAATTTTCAAGGCCATCGGATGTTCGGCGCACGGAAGCCTGGGCAATTATAAGGGGGACAATGCGATTTTAAAGCTGGGAAAGGTGCTGGCGCATGTAGAAAAGCTGACGAAGATTGAAGGGCATTATCCCGAAGATTTGCTGGAAGCCCTTGCCGACTCGCAGATGGTTGCCGAAAAGGAACTGGGTATTCCCGGCGCAGGTCAGGTGATTAACCATGTGTCGGCAAATGTCGGTTTGATTTCGGGCGGAACAAGGCCGAACATGGTTCCCGACTACTGTGAAGCCACCATCGACTGCCGCCTTCCCTACGGTGTGGATCATGAGGAGATTGAGCGCACGGTGAAGGAAATGATTTCGGCTGCCGGTGTGGAAGGGGTGGAGTATGAACTGCAGTGGAAGAGCGAAGCCAATGTGACAAGAAACGACTCTGCCCTGGTAAAGGCAATTCGGAAAAATGCAGAAGCCATCTGGGGAATCAAAGTCTATCCGGCGTGGCAGTGGGCGTGCAGCGATGCGAGAGAATACCGCTTCCAGGGCATCCCCACCATCCAGTACGGCCCCAGCAATACCGAGGGCATCCACGCGCCGAATGAAAATGTGGATATCGAGGATGTGGCAAACGCAGGACAGATTTATGTGTTGACGTTGTGTGATTTGCTGGGGGTGGAGTGAACTTGTTTTAAGGCAAAAGGGCAGGAGAGTTCATGTTTCTGATAACAGAAGCGTGGACGCTCCTCATAGATAGCGATGTATATTTTTTACTGGTTTTGTTATTATCCTATAAGACTACCGTTTACAAATCAATCTAAACAGCATAAAGAATGGAAAAAATTAAGATAGAGTTATTGTGAAAATTATGTGCATTTTATGTGCGTTTTATGTGCATTTTATTGACATTGATCTTGAAATAATCTATAATAATTGTATTCCAAATAAAAAAGGAGAATATTGTTATGGCAAATATCAATGTGACTATTCGTATGGATGAAGATATTAAGCATCAGGCAGATGACCTTTTTTCTGATTTGGGAATGTCTTTATCGGGAGCAATAACAATATTTATTAAGCAGGCTATTCGGCAGCAGGCTATTCCTTTTGCAATCGCACGAGATGTTCCAAACCAGGAAACGCTAGAAGCAATAGAAGAAGTACAGCGTCTGAAAAATGATCCTGCAAAAAAAACATATGATTCTTTTAACGAGATTTTGAAGAAGCTTGATAGTGAAATATAAAATTGTCCAGACGGATAAATTCAAAAAGGATTTAAGGTTAGCAAAGAAAAGAGGTTATAATCTTGCTTTGCTTGCAGCAGTGGTAGATACACTTGCGTAAGGTAAGCCGCTGCCGAAATATTATAAGGATCACAATTTATCCGGTAATTATATAGGATGCAGGGAGTGTCCTATAACTCTGGATTGGTTATTAATTTATGAGATAGCTGAAGATGAACTTTTTCTTTATCTTACAAGAACAGGAACGCATAGTGATTTATTTTAACTATATACAGCAAAAGGTTCCCCCAACCTATTCCTTTTGTCATCACGACGAAAGCAGTGGGTTGGGGGACTTACAGGTTAGCAGGAGAAAAACGCTTCGGCAAACCGTGTTAATGCCGTCTGGTCGTCAGCGCCCATCATTTCCCTGCTGGAGTGCATGGCAAGGATTCCGGCACCGATATCAATGGTCCGCATGGGAAGGTGGGAGGAGATAATGGAACCGATGGTTCCTCCGCCCTTAGTGTTGGAGTGTTTGGCAAAGCGCTGGTAAGGAATTTTTTCTTCCTCGCACAGGGCAATCATGGCACCTAATGCTTCACAGTCCCAGGAATAGGACTGGTTGCTGGCGGTTTTAAAGATAATGCCTTTGTTCATCTGCGGGTAGTTGGTGATATCCTGCGTTGCCGGATAGTTGGGGTGGTAGGCATGGGCGACGTCCATGGAAAGCATAAGCCCCGCAGAAATATCCGCCATGCAGTCAATCTGTCCTTTCCCAAAGCTCTGCCAGATTTTTCCGATAATAATCGAAGGCAGGGAAGAATCCGCGCCCTGTTTGCTGAGGCTGCCGATTTCCTCATTGTCAAACAGACACACCAGATTTACCCGGTCTTTTTGTCTGGCGGCAATCAGTCCGTGGACGAGGGCGCAGACCGAGGTAATATCGTCCAGGCGCGGCGCGGAGATAAATTCCCCGGTAAAGCCGATAAGTTCAGGGCGGTCCAGGTTGTAAAGGCATAAATCATAATCCAGGATGTCCTTTGCCTCGATATTCAGTTCATTGGCTAATAGATCCACAAAATGCGTATCCTTGGTCAGCGTCCCGTTCAGCGTGCCAAGAAGAGGGAGAAGATGTTTCTGGTTGTCGATGGGGGCACCAGATTCATTAATTGAGCGGTTCATATGGATGGCAAGGTTGGGCAGGCAGGCGACAGGGCGGGAAAAGTCTAAGAGCATACAAAGCGGCCTGGTGGCAGATTTCCCCCGGACAACCACCTTACCGGCTAAGGAAAGCGGGCGGTCAAAAAAGGTAGAGAGGATCGGGCCGCCGTAGAGTTCGGTGTTTAACTGCATCAGCCCGTGCGAAAAAATTTCGGGATTGGGCTTGATCTTGATTGCAGGAAAGTCGGTGTGTGCGCCGCCGACGTGGATGCCGTTTGCCAGGTCACAGTCCTCACCGATGGTAAAGGCATAGAGCGTGGTGTCAAAGGGGCAGCAGAAATACCGTCCGCCTTTTTTTAGGTTCCAGGGGGCGTTAAACTTACATTCCTCAAAGCCTGCCGTAAGTAATACCTGTTTGCTGTGTTTAACGACATGGAAGGCAGAGGTTCCATGCTGCAGAAAATCAAAAAGCTGTGAAATTTCTTTTGGTAAGGTTTTCATGATTATCCTAATTATCCTCCATTTTCTTCTGCTTTTATTGTTTGAATGCTTATTTTGTTTCTCTGTTTTACGGTAATTGCTTCGTAACATTTAATTTTTCATTCTTCCTTCATTTTATCACAAAGTCCTGAATAAACCAACATTTCCGGGATAAAACTTTCCGCAATAAAAATACGATATTGGGAATAAAGGAAATATAAAATAAAGCAAAAGAAGAATGAAATAAAAATGAAACGATTTTAAAACCATAACGAACCTTAACTTACATTTTTTCCATTAATATGAAACAATAAATGAAACCATAGCGACTATTTACAAGAAAAAAACAATATTTTGTACAAAAATTCCATTGAAGCCCGGCGGATTATTCGATATACTTATGCCATCAGAACGAGAGAGAAATCAACTGACCTGATGAAAGGAAGAAAAAAAGGAAAAATTTGTGAAAGTAGCTAAAACTTTTCCGGTTTTCCGGTATTCCGGCTTTCCCTTTCATGGATTTCTCTTTTGTTGAACAATAAAGAGGTAAAAAGAAGTTAAAAACAGAAACGGTAAACCAAAACACGAAAAAGAAAGAGGTAATGAAAATGAAAATCGGATTTATTGGATTAGGCATCATGGGTAAGCCAATGAGCAAGAACCTGGTTAAGGCAGGACATGAGTTAGTTGTTTGTGATTTTAACAAGGATGCAGTTGCCGAGCTGGTAGAGATGGGTGCAAAGCAGGCAGCAAACGGTGCAGAGGTTGCAAAAGAGTGTGACGTTATCATTACCATGCTTCCTAATTCCCCGCATGTACGTTCCGTAGCACTGGGCGAAAACGGTATTGCTGACGGAGCTCATGAGGGAAGTGTATTGATTGATATGAGTTCTATCGACCCAACCGAATCCAAGAAGATCGGCGAAGAGCTGGCAAAGAAGGGTATTGAGATGTTAGATGCTCCGGTATCCGGCGGCGAGCCGAAGGCTATCGACGGAACCTTGTCTGTAATGGTCGGCGGTAAGAAAGACCTGTTTGACAAGTACTATGATATGTTAATGGTTATGGCTGGTTCCGTAGTTTACGTAGGCGAATTAGGTTCCGGCAACGTAGCCAAGCTGGCAAACCAGATTGTTGTTGCTGTCAATATCGCAGCCGTAGGCGAGGCCCTTGCATTTGCAAAGAAGGCAGGAACCGATCCTGAGTTAGTATACCAGGCTATCCGCGGCGGTCTGGCAGGCTCCACCGTTATGGATGCCAAGGCTCCGATGATGCTGTCGAGAAACTTTAAGCCGGGCTTCCGTATCGAGCTGCACATTAAGGATCTGAATAATGCATTAAATGCTGCTCATGCGATCTCCGCTCCTGTACCGCTGACCGGACAGTTAATGGAAATGATGCAGGCATTAAAGGCTGACGGCTATGAGAAGGAAGACCACTCCAGCCTGGTTAAGTTCTATGAGAAGATTGGAAATGTAACCGTAGAGTAATCCGAAACTGTTCAGGGAAATGCAGCCAAGGGTGCTGTGTTTCCCTGTTAAAAATCCATAGATGGGGGATAAGTTCTATGAATACCGATTTCATTAAGGGCGTAGTTGTTCCGATGATTACCCCGATTGACGCTGATGAACTGATTGATGAAGCAAAGATCCGCGAGCAGGTTGACTATGTCATTGACGGCGGAGTAACCGGGATTCTTCTTTACGGCAGCAACGGCGAGTTTTATGTGATTGAAGAGGACGAGATGGAGCGCGGCTTAAAGATTGTTGTCGATCAGGCCGCAGGTCGTGTGCCGATTTACTTTGGTATCGGCGCGATCAGCACCAAGAAGGCTGTCCGTCTGGCAAAGATGGCGGCTGCAAACGGGGCGGCAAGCGTTTCCATTTTACAGCCGATGTTCTTAAAGCCAACGAAGGACGAGTTATTTAAGCACTTTAAGGCGATTGCCGATGCAATCCCCGAAACCCCTGTTTTGCTGTACAATAATCCCGGACGTGTGGGCTATACTTTATCGGCCGATCTGGTAGAGAAGCTGGCGCATGAGGTTTCTAATATTGTCGGCATGAAGGATACCAGCGGCGATATTACCCAGACTTCCGAGTTTATCCGCAGAAACCGCGATGTAAACTTTAAAGTATTCGGCGGCAAGGATACGCTGTTATACGCTTCCATGTGCCACGGTGCCGTGGGCGGCGTGTGCACGGCAGCAAACTTTATGCCGGAACTGATTACCGATGTTTATAATAAGTACGCTGCCGGAGATCTTGAAGGTTCCTTAGAGGCACAGTTTAAGTTAAATCCGGTAAGACTTTCCATGGACGGCGCAAGCTTCCCGGTAGCTGCTAAAGATATGGCAAACTTACGGGGCCGCAATATCGGCGTTCCCTATACGCCAAACCTGCCTACGCCGGAGGGCCCGGTTCTTGATAAGATTAAGAGCGAGATGCAGAAAGCGGGACTTATTTAAAATAATGTGATATAGACAGTTGAACAAACCGGTTGTCCCATCAGCAGGAAACCGGTTTGTTTGCGATAGGGTAAAAAGTGATCGTATAAAATAACCTGAACTTATGCCGTCTAACCGGCGGCGGGCATTTAAAGTAAGAAGATTGCGGAGGATTTGCCATGAAATTTTTATTTGCTTCGGATTCCTTTAAGGGAACCTTATCTTCGGAGAAAATTATTGATTTGCTGACTAAGGCGGCAAATGATGTTTTTCCCGGCTGTGAAACGGCGGGAACCCTGATTGCCGACGGCGGCGAGGGAACGGTGGACGCGGTTATTGCCATGACGAAGGGAAGCATGGTTGAGGTGCCGGTGCATGGGCCGTTAATGGAAGAAACCAGGGCGGTTTACGGGAAAATCAATGACGACAGTGCCATTATCGAGATGGCGGCAGCTTCCGGGCTTCCTATGGTTCCCACCGAGCTGCGCAACCCCTTAAATACGACGACTTACGGAACGGGTGAACTGATTAAGGACGCTTTGGATAAGGGTTTTCGCCGGATTTCCATTGCCATCGGGGGAAGTGCCACCAATGACGGCGGCATGGGCGCGATGGCAGCTCTTGGCGTAAAGTTTTTTGATAAGGATGGAAATCTGCTCAAGGGCGTCGGATCGGATCTGGCGAAGGTGGCGAAGGTGGACGTCGGAGGGCTGCATCCGGCAGTGAAGGAAACGACTTTTACCGTAATGTGCGATGTAAATAATCCATTGACCGGGCCGGACGGGGCAACCTATACCTTTGGAAAACAGAAGGGCGGAACACCGGAGATTTTGGATGAGCTGGAAGCCGGGATGAAGTCCTATGCAGCCGTTGTGGGCGAGGCCCTTGGTATGGATATTGACCATATTGCAGGCGCAGGCGCAGCAGGCGGTCTGGGTGCGGCACTCTGCGGATTTTTAAAGGCGAATCTGAAATCCGGGATTGAAACGGTTCTGGACTTAATTCATTTTGACGAGATGCTTGAGGGCGTGGATGTGGTGGTTACCGGCGAGGGAAGAATCGACTGGCAGTCAGCGTTTGGCAAGGTACCCAGCGGAATCGGAATGCGCTGTAAGAATAAGGGAATCCCCGCCGTGGCTATCGTCGGCGGCATGGGCAAGGGCGCAGAAAAGATTTATGAGTTCGGCGTGGAGAGCATCCTTCCGACCATTAACGGGGCAATGGACATTGAAGAAGCCTTAGAGCGTGCCGAGGAACTTTACCAGGCCGCAGCGGAGAGGATGTTCCGCTTCCTTAAGGTGGGAATGAGCCTTGGAAAATAATAAATAATACAAAATACAAAAATATCCGAAAGAATTTCAGGGAACCGGGGATGTTGTAAAATAACGGATAAATGCATGATATGCTGCAGAAACCATAAGAGTTTCATCCATATATTGTGCATCGGCTATATTTTGCAACAGCCCCGGTTTTTATCCAATCGGCGGTATTGGCGGCAGAGCCCAGTGTCAAGCGGTGCAGGTGGTTGACATCATAAATATAATCGGTTAAACTGTTGGAAATACTGCGGATTTCTTCTGTTGTGCAAAGATAAAGGACGCCAAATTCGGTAAGCTGAATCGGATGGGATGAAGGAAAACGATTTAATTTATCGAAATGATTTGGGAGGAAATGATGGAAATTGTAGAAATTCAAACGATGATTATTTTTTGTATGGAACTTGCGGGAACCATTGCCTTTGCAGCATCGGGGGCGATGGTGGGGATTCATTGCGGGATGGATATTTTCGGTGTGTGCGTTTTAGGGGTAATAACGTCTGTGGGCGGAGGAATGACGAGGGATGTTATTCTGGGCTGTGTGCCGGGAGCCCTGGTAAAGCCGGTTTATGTGCTGGCAGCAGTAATAACGGCGCTTTTTGTGTTTACAGTATTGTATTTTCGGAAAAATGTTTTGCAGGGAAGATTTGGCATAGTGTATGATCGGATTATGCTGGTTATGGATTCTGTCGGTTTGGGGATTTTTACTGTTATGGGAGTCATGACTGGGATAAAGGAAGGTTATATGGAAAATGTGTTTCTGCTGACTGTGCTTGGGACATTAACCGGTGTGGGGGGCGGACTTTTGCGGGATATGATGGCAGGGCAGCCGCCGTATATCTTTGTCAAGCATATTTATGCATGTGCATCGGTGGTGGGCGCAGTGAGCTGTGTCTGGATTTACCGTATATTCGGGCAGCTTCCGGCCATGGTGACAGCATCGGCATTGGTGGTGGTTATCCGGTTTTTGGCAGCGCATTACCGCTGGAATCTGCCGCGGATTCGGATGGAGAGATAAGTCTGAGGGTTGAGATGGATAAGAAAAAGATAACCAATATGGAAGTAAAGAAGAATAGGAATGATGTTTTTCGCTATTTGTGTAAACATGGAATGGTGTCAAATTCAGATATTGGGAAGCTGGAAAAATAGTTGTAAATTTAGTTTTAAGGTAAGAATCCGAATCCTTGTTGCGTTTTAGGAAGAGTTTGCCTATAATAGAAAAGAATAGATAAAGATAAAACAGGATGAATGCTTTAGGAGGAGGATTTTTTACAATGAAAAAGGATGAACAGGCCGGAAATTTATCGCAGGGAAATTCCCGCAGCAGTTTTTCGGGTAAGCTGGGATATGTTCTGGCAGTTGCCGGATCAGCAGTCGGATTAGGGAATATCTGGCGCTTTCCGTATCTGGCAGCAAAGTACGGCGGCGGTATATTTCTCTTGGTATATCTGGTGTTAATGCTGACCTTTGGTTATGCGCTGATTGTGTCAGAAACAGCGCTGGGGCGGATGACAAGAAAAAGCCCTGTGGGGGCGTTTCGGGTGTTTGGAAAGAGCTGGTCATTTACGGCTGGCGGCTGGGTGAATGCGGTGATTCCCATGCTGATTGTGCCGTATTACAGTGTAATCGGCGGATGGGTGACGAAGTATCTGTTTGCGTATCTTCGCGGCGGGACAACGGTGCTTGCAGAGGACGGCTATTTTACCGGATTTATCGCAGACAGCTTCAGTGTTTTTTGGTTTCTGCTGTTTAGCCTGGTGGTTATTGCCGTGCTTTTTGCCGGGGTAAAGCATGGGGTGGAGCGTGTTTCTAAGGTGATGATGCCATTGCTTGTCCTTCTGGCGATTGTGGTTGCCATTTATTCCATGACACGACCGGGGGCGCTGGAAGGGGTGAAATATTTCCTGGTTCCCAACCTGAAGAATTTTTCCTGGATGACGGTGGTTGCTGCAATGGGGCAGATGTTTTATTCCCTGTCCATTGCCATGGGAATTTTGTATACCTATGGTTCCTATATGAAGGAAGATGTGGATATTGAACAGTCCACGGCACAGGTGGAGGTGTTTGATACAGCCATTGCCCTGCTTGCAGGGTTAATGATTATTCCGGCAGTTTTTGCTTTTTCCGGCGGGGACCCGGAGACCTTGAAGGCGGGGCCTTCTCTGATGTTTATTACGATTCCTAAAGTATTTGCCAGCATGGGTTTTGGAACCGGGGCAGGGATTTTGTTCTTCCTCTTGGTTTTGCTTGCGGCGCTGACCAGCGCGATTTCCCTGGCAGAGTCCGGGGTTTCCACTTTTGAGGATCAGTTTGGATGGAGCCGCCATAAGGCAGCGGCGGTGATGGGTGTGATTATTGTCCTGCTGGGTGTGGCTTCTGCGCTTGGCTTTGGGGTATGGGATTTTATTACAATTCTGGGGATGTCGCTCCTGGACTTTTTCGATTTTCTGACCAATTCGCTGATGATGCCGATTGCTGCACTGGCGACCTGCTTTTTAGTTACCCGCGTGGTCGGGCTTTCACGGATCGAAGAAGAAGTGGCACAGTCGTCGGCCTTTAAGCGCAGGAAGATGTACCATATCTTTATGAAATATCTGGCGCCGGTTTGCATTATAGTGATTCTGCTCAGTTCGGTTGCGAATGTGTTTGGGTGGATTACGATGTAAGGTATCCCGGAAGCTTTTTTCCTTGAGTATAAGGTTTGCATATGATATACTTGCTTATCATACACAGCATAATGTTATAGGAAAGGAAGATGGAGTATGGGGTTGGATAAAAACGCGCAGCAGCCATTGTATGCACAGTTAATGAAGGAGATTAAGGAACAGATTCAAAATGGAATGTACAAGCCTGGAAGTAAGATTCCTACGGAAATTGAACTGGCCCAAAATTATCAGGTCAGCCGGATTACGGTGCGCCGCACGATAGAAGAACTGTGTGCACAGGGGCTTTTGGTTAAGCGTCAGGGAAAGGGGACGTTTGTCGAAGCGCCTAAGATTTACCGGAAAGTGGAAAAAGAGAATAATTTAAGTTTTTCGGCTTCCTGCCATGCGAATGGACGGAAGCCTTCTTCGCATGTCCTTTCCTGCTGTTTTATGGAGGCCGAGGAATGGCAGAATGAATTTTTAAAGCTGGCGGGGGATAAGCGTCTGTATCATATTGAACGTGTGCTGTCGGCGGATGATCTGCCGATTATTTATGAGCACATCTATATCCCGGAACGCCGTGTTCCTGGTCTGCAGGTGGAAAAGCTGGAAAACGGTTCTTTGTTTAAGCTGTTATCGGAAGAATATCAGGCAGTGGAATCGGAAAAGGGCAGGAGTACTGTGGAGGTTGGTACGGCATCACCGGCGATTGCCGGGCATCTGCGGATGAATACCGGGGAGCCGGTGAT
The DNA here is from genome assembly GCA_910584785.1 of uncultured Lachnospiraceae bacterium. Classification (GTDB taxonomy): domain Bacteria; phylum Bacillota; class Clostridia; order Lachnospirales; family Lachnospiraceae; genus Caccovicinus. Next base: position 16,812 of record CAJUDX010000007.1, read on the forward strand.
GATTTTAACCAGCTATATGAATGATTGCGAGGATAACCCGCTGTATATCAGTTATGAGATTATTGCAGGAACCAGATATCGTATTTCGATTTGATGATACCAGGGGCAAAAGGTCGAAAATTCGACGAAAGCTTGCTTTCAGGAGAATTTTTGAACTTGGAACCCGCCAAAAACATGAAAAAGTAGACCAACAGGGCGGATTTTGAATGTTTTTAGGATTTCGGGAGCACGAAGTGCGTAGCAAGCTGTATCATAAGAATTAGTAAATGGTTATATTGAATTACGAAAAGAATATCCAAGACATGAGTATTTGACGGAAAAATCGTTGAAAATCGAGCTTGGATGTTCTTTTTTTTATGCAATTTTTCCAAATATAAGAAGAAAAATTTATGGAGAATTTCTAAAGATGATTTTTTTTATAACATCATATTGTAATATAACGTTATATGATGATATAATCTAAGCAAGAAAGGAGAGGGAAACATGGATAAGGAATTTTCAATGGTGATAGCAGCAAAGAACCTGTTTGACAGCGTAAGTGAAGGCGCTTATGAGGGCTGGCTGGCTCTGAAAGGTAAGCAGATTGCCCGGATGGGAAGGGGTGTACCGGGACAGGAAATCTTAAACCAGGCAGAGCAGGTGTTTACCTTTACCAATGAATTGGTAATGCCGGGGATTACGGATACACACACATTTTTTACCGGATATGCAGTATTTCATGTTGGCGCAGATATTTCTCAGGTGGAGGACAATAAGGGCGGACTGGCAGTGATTCAAGCCTATGAAAAAGAGAAAAAGCCTGACGGAGCCTTGCTTGGCCATGGCTGGAACCCTGAGAAGTGGAATCAGCAGGACGGAGAAAAGATGCTGGAAGAGGCGTACCCCAAAAAAGCGGTAATTTTATTTGCAGCGGATCGGTCAACCTGTATGATGAATACAACAGCGCGTGAAATTTACCGGTTTACGCCGGAAACCTGCTACCCGGAGAGCTATTATCGGGTGATGCGGGAATATTTGAATGACCGCGCATTTATTGAAAAAGAATTTGCCTCCTATATGGAAATGATGAATCAGCGGGGAGTGACAACGGTAAAGGAAATGGGTTTTGACGATTTCTACGGATTTACCGCCTATTTAAAAGAAATGGAAAATTCGGATAAGCTGCATCTTCGAACATTTTTTATGTCGCAGCCGGTGGGGGAAAGGATGAATCTTGCCTATGCCGGAAAAATGCGGGAAATGTTTACGGGGGACAGGGTAAGGTTTAGCGGATTTAACCGGATGACCGACGGCACGATTGCAGCGTATAAGGGGGATTTAAAGGAAGCCTATGAAAATAGAGAATTTACCTGCGGGATAGAAATTCCTTATGATGAAATTGAAGCCGATGTCCTGGCTGCCGATGCAGAAGGGTTTCGCTGGTCGCTGCATGCACAGGGGGACGGTGCGGTTGGAAAAATCGCCGGGATATACGATAAATGTGAAAAGGTGAACGGGAAGTTAAAAAACCGCCACGCCATTACCGATATGGAATTTACCGAACCGAAGGATCTGGAAACGCTGGGGGCCATGGGAGTAACCGCAGAATTATATTTCCAGATTATGTCCCTTGATCCGGCAGAAGTATTGCTTGAAAATATCGAAAAAACGATTGGAAAGGAGAGGGGAAAATATTACTGGAACCGTCGGAAAATGCAGGATGCAGGAATGATTTTAAGCGGCGCAACGGACCTTCCTCTGCTGATAACCAGCGTGCCGGAATCGGTGTATTACTCCTGCGGCGGTTTTATGGACGGGAGGGAAGAAGCTTTTCAGCCGGAAAATACCCTGACAGTTTCTGAACTGTTAAAAGCCTGGACGATTGGCGGACAGAGGAATTTAGGGATGGAAGAAAAGCTTGGGACATTAGAGGAAGGAAAACTTGCGGATATTGCTGTATTTGACCGGAATTTACTGGAGATAGATAAGAAAAAAGCAAGGGAAGCGAAAGTGATCATGACGATAATGGATGGGAAGGTGGTGTATCAGGAAAAATAAATCCGACAGAAGAGCTACTTGAAAATCAATGGTTAAGGGAGAAAAAGGAAAAGACAAAAAAGAAGTAAAGGAAGGATAAGGAAATGGGAGAGAAGAAAACATTTAAGCTTCATATGCCGCACGTACTTACGTTAATCTTTTTTCTAATTGTTGTCGTAGCGGTGCTTACCTGGATATTGCCAAGTGGTGAGTTTGACCGGACAATGATGGAAACTTCAACAGGGGAGCGCAGTGTTGCGGTGGCGGGAACCTACCATGTGGTGGATAAGATTGCAGAGGACGGAACCGATTTGCGCCAGGGATTTGCGCAGGTACTGATGGCACCGGGAAAAGGGATTCAGTCGATTATCGAGGTATTGGCTTTTGTCTTTATTATCGGCGGCGTGTTCCAGATTATGGCAAAAACCAATGCATTAAATCTGGGGATTCAAAAGGTGGTAAAAAAGCTGGGTGCAAAAGAAATTTTGATTATTCCTATACTGATGGTGCTGTTTGGCCTTGGCGGAAGTACCTTTGGCATGTCGGATGAACTGGTTCCGTTTTATCTCTTGATTATGCCGATTATGTTTGCCATGGGCTATGATTCCATGACAACCTTTATGACGGTTTGCCTGGCGGCAACGGTAGGCTATGCGGCCTCGACGATTAATCCGTTTTGCGTATTGATTGCCCAGGGTGTTGCCGGGATTCAGGGAAATCCGCAGTTAGGTTTTCGGATGGTGCAGTGGGTGATTGTGATGGCGGTTATTATTGCCTTTGTAACCTGGCGGGCCCTGCAGGTGAAGAAGCATCCGGAAAAATCCATTACCTATCAGGACGATATCCAGAAGAAAAAAGAGATGGCAGCAAAGGTTGATTTTAATGCGGATATGACCCTGCGCCAAAAGCTGGTGCTGGTTATCTTTTTAGGCGGTATGCTTATGGTGGTGATTGGACTGGTGAAGTTTGGCTGGTATATGAATGAACTGTCCATGTGTTTCCTTGGCATGGGACTTTTGATGGGGATTGCCGCCGGTTTTACGGAAACGGAGATTGCCGAAGAATTTCTTTATGGAGTAAAGGATATTACCTTTGCGGCAATGGTTATCGGATTTTGCAGCGGCATTATGGTCGTTGCCCAGGATGGAATGATTATTGATACGATTTTAAATGCATTAAGTAATATGGTGGCAAATTCCAATAATGCCATGTTTGCAGCCGTGATGTATCTGGTGCAGTCGATTTTAACCCTGCTTGTTCCTTCATCTTCAGGACTTGCAGCGCTTTCCATGCCGGTTATGGCACCGCTTTGCGACCTTCATGGGGTGAATCCCGAAGCTGCGGTTACCGCATTACAGTATGCAAATCAGCTGACAAACTTAATGAGCCCGGTAGCCGGGACAACGGTGGCAGGACTGGCTATCTGCCGGATTACCTTTGGACAGTGGTGGAAAACGATTTGGAAAGTATTCTTGATTTTAACGGTTTTAGGTATTGTGTTCTGTGCAATTTCAGCAGGAATGTAAGGATAATTGTTACTGTTCACACATTCACAGTAACGGGTAATTTTCTATAAAAATTAAAAAATAATATAAAAAAGGAGAATAAAAAATGAACAGACCAGAAGAATTAATCAAGAAAATTTATGAGGAGCAGGGAAGAATTAACGATGTATTTCTTACTGCATGCGGAGGTTCTTTAGTTGACCTTTATCCGGGCTATTATTTCCTGAATGCAGAATCCGAAACCATGCATGCCCATTGGCTGACCGCGAAGGAACTGGTGGTTTCTCCGTCAAAATTTCTGAAAAAGGGTGCGCTGGTTATCCTCTGCTCCCATGGCGGAAACACCGGGGAAACGGTGGAAGCAGCAAGGCTGGCAAAAGAACATGGAGCCGCAATTATTACCATGACGCATAACCCGGAATCCATCTGTGCCCGGGAAGAAATGAATCCCGTGGTTTACAGCTGGGAGGATGATACGAACGAAAAGGATCGCCCACAGGGAATCGTGATGCGTGTGCTGAATGAACTCTTAAAGATGCAGGAAGAATCCTACAGCAAGTATGATGCTGTACTGGACGGACTGGAGAAGGCCGACGGCATTGTCCGCGCAGCAGTGAAGAAGGTAAAGAACCGTACCTGGGTGTTTTCCGAGAAATATTTTGAAGAGCCATTCCTTTACATTATGGGTTCTGGTGCGTCCTACTCACAGGCTTATGGATTTTCTATCTGCTCCCTTCAGGAAATGCAGTGGATGGACTGCTGCTATCTGCACTCCGGCGAATATTTCCACGGCCCCTTTGAGTGCACGGATGAAGATCATCTCTACATTCTGCTGATGGGTACCGGAGCAGCACGGACGATGGATGAGCGTGCATTGGTATTCCTGAAGAAATATGCAAAGAAGTATGAGGTAATTGACGCGGTGGAACTTGGAATTGATGCTATTGATGCAAGTGTAAATGAGTATTTCTGCCCGATGGTATTCTATGCCATGTCTGTAGCCTACCGCACAGGATTACAGGATAAGCGCCGTCATCCTCTGGATATGAGAAGGTATATGGGCGTTGTTGCGTATTAATATGCTGTGACTTTTCAGTGCGCAAGGAGGGAAAAAGAATGGCAAAGTATAATACAAAGGTATTGGGTTTTGGCGATAATGTGGTGGATTTATATGAACACTCGCACATGATGTACCCCGGCGGAAACTGCGTGAATTTATGTGCTTATTCTAAGATGTTCGGCGTGGAACGTGCGGCTTATATGGGGTATTTTGGAAGCGATGCTATTGCAGAATTTGTTATCTCGGTATTGCATGAACTGGAGATTGAAACGGTGAAATGCAGGCAGTTAGTTGGAGAAAACGGCTGGTCAAAATGTACGCTGGTGGACGGCGACCGTATATTCGGCGACTATAATGAAGGCGGCGTAAGAGGGAAAAATCCCTATATTCTGGATCGGTTTGATTTGGAATATATGAAGCAATTTGACTTTGTACACACCGGAAATTACTGCTATACCGAGTCGCAGTTAAAGACGATGAAAGAGGCGGGAATTAAGGTTTCCTTTGATTTTTCTGATGATTCTTCCAGAGATTATTATGAAAAATATGCGCCCTTTGTAACCTATGCTTTCTGCTCCTTTAACGGGGATGATGAGGCGGCAAAGGAACATTTAAGATTTGTTCATTCCCTGGGGCCGGAACTGGTTTCCCTGACCAGAGGGTCTAAGGGCTGCCTGATGTATGACGGGGAAGAGTTCTATGTACAGCCGGCTACCATGATTGAGCATGTGGTCGATACGATGGGAGCGGGAGATTCCTTTTTGACTTCATTTATGGATTGTTATATTGACCAGGTAAAGCGTGGAGCAGATAAGCCGGAGGCTATCCGAATTTCTCTGGCAGAAGCGTCGAAATTTGCAGCTCATGTATGTACACTGGACGGAGCATTTGGTTATGGGAAGCCTTACGAGGATAAATAGGAAAAAGCAAACGTAAGGAGTCAGACAAGGACAGGCAAAGAAAAAGGATGCAGGGAGAGAAAAACAATGATTTATCAGGGAAATGCATGGAATTATATTGAGGAAACGCCAAAAATCCTGCAGGGCATTATGGACAAGGAAAAAAAGGTGCTGAAAGAAGCACGGTGTCTGCTGGATGGACGGGAGATTTCGGAGATGTTTTTGGTTGGTTCTGGCTCCTCCTTTAATGCCGCAGTTGCAGTTTCTGCTTTTGCAAAAAAATGTTTGGGTATACGGGTATTTCCCGTATACCCTGCGGATTTTTTTGGGGATATTGGTTTTATTCCTGAAAATGCCGTAGTGCTGGGGATTTCACAGCAGGGAACGAGCACGGCGGTGATCCGTGCATTGGATGCCGTACAGAAAACGATGCAGGATAAAGAAATACGCACCATTTCCATGACCGGGGAGTATCGGACGGAAATTACCCGGCATGGGGAGGCAAATATTTATATTGAATGTGGATATGAGGATGCCGGAGCAACAACAAAGGGGTTTAGTGCTGCGGTATTGACCCTTTGGCTGTTTATTCTTAGTACAGCGGAAAGGATGAAAAAAATCAGCAGGTCGGAAGCACGGCGCTACAGGGAGAGAATCCATGCCGTAATTCAAAATATGCAGCCGGTCATGGAGAGCAGCCGTCCATGGTGTGAGAGAACAGCAGATAAGCTTAAAGACAGCAGAGATATGATGATCATTTCCAGCAGTGATTTAAAAAGTGTATTGCTTGAGGGAACCTTAAAGTTTTCCGAAACCTGCCGTTTCCCTGTCCGTGGGTTTGAAGCTGAGGAATTTATGCATGGGATGTACAATGCCGTAACGCAGAAAACGGATTTTCTGTACATATTTCCTGCCTGCGGGTATGCGCGGGAGCGGATGAAGAAGCTGTTTGGGTATTATCAGAAGCAGGGAGTTTGTCCGTATGCGATAAATTTTCCGGATTGTGGGGATGGCAGAAAAGAGGGTGCTCAAGGAGAAATCCATATACTGCCATGCCATTTTCTTAACGATCCTGATTTTTCCGTCCTGGAATACATCCTGCCGCAGCAGATGCTCTTTGTGCTGACCTCGCGGGCTAGGGGAATTAATTTGAATATTCCAAAAGACCCTGAATTTCATCGCTGTATGGGAAGTAAGGTGGAGTGAGGGAGAACTTCGTCCATCCTGAAAAAATTTGCGTTTACGAGTGCCCGGAAGGGTAGAATTTATAACAGAGATTGGAGGAATTTATGCAGAAATTAATCAAAAGAGAACAGATTGCCGGAATGAATATTCACTACTTATTTTATTCTCTTGAATATTTTCTTGATGCACAGGCAAATGCCGGAATTAAGACGATTGAATTATGGCCAGGGACGCCGCATTTCTTTTTAAGTTATCTGGAATATTCGGACTGCAGGCGGGTAAAAAAGCTTTTGGATGAACGCGGGCTGACTGTGAAAATTATTACCCCGGAAAATTGTACTTACCAGTACCAGTTTGCTGCCCAGGAGAGGGAGCAGTGGGAAAAAAGCCTGGGCTATTTTAAAAAGGCGCTGGATGCCGGGGAGGAACTTGGGGTGGAGATTATGGCCATTAACTCCGGCTGGGGCTACTGGAATGAGGAGCGGGAGGAAGCCTGGAAGCGTTCCCGGGAAATGCTTTCTGCCCTTGCTGAGTATGCAAAAACAAAGAATATTCGCCTGGCGATGGAATCTCTGCGTCCGCAGGAATCGAATCTGGCAACAACGGTGCAGGATGTGAAGCGGATGCTGGACGAGGTAAACCATCCTAATTTGAAGGCGATGATTGATACCACAGCCATGGGAGTGGCCGGTGAAACCATTGATCAGTGGTTTTCTGTCCTGGGCGAGGATATTATCCACATGCATTTTATTGACGGAAATCCCTATGGACATCTTATTTGGGGGGATGGAAATCACAATCTTGAGGAGTTCCTTGAAGCAGTGAACCGCCACGGTTATACCGGCTATTTTGGTCAGGAAATCACGGAATTTGATTACTTCCAAAATCCGGAAGAGGCCGATAAGCGGAATATGCAAGCCTATGCGCCATTTATCCGCTGATTTGTTTTTTTTTATGATGGATATAGAATGATGTTGGTGGAGACCGTTTGCCCCCAACAGCAATAGAATAATTGATAAAACACACACCAATAAAAAACTTGCATACATCCACAGAACTGAAAAAATACTCCAAGAACAAGGAGAAAAATAGTATGGATGATGGAAACGAAAACAGGAAACGACACGGAAAAAGAAAACAAAATAAAACGGAAAAACAAAGAATAAAGTGTTTATTAACGATTTGTACAGCGTTTTTGCTGATGCAGGAAATGAATCTTCATCCTGTATTTGCCCAGCAGCAGAAAGTTGTGGTTGGGACAAATGCAGAATATGCGCCCTTTGAGTATCTGGACAGTGACGGGAAATTGACGGGTTTTGATTATGATCTTTTGGAAGCCATTGCCCAGGAGGAAGATCTGGTGCTGGAATGGAGGGATATGCCTTTTGATTCTCTGGTGGGTGCGATGGAATCGGGGAATATTGAAGTGATTGCCGCGGGAATTGGGCCGACGAAGGAGAGGGAAAAGAGTGTAGATTTTTCGGACGTGTATTATACAGGTTCCCAGAGCATTATCAGCAGAACAGATTATTTTATTAAAGACTTTACAGAACTTTCCGGGAAGAGAGTGGCTGTTCTGGAAGGCTCCCAGAGCGATTTGATTGCTTCCGGAGAAACAACAGATTATGGTTTGGTAGAAAATGCCTCTGTCGTCCGCTTTAAAAATGCGGCAAGTGCAGTGATGGAACTGAAAAACGGCGGGGCAGATGCAGTGCTGATTGATACCATTATGGCGGAAATTTACTGTCGTCAGACGGAGGGAATTACCTCATTTGCCGTGCCGGGGACGGAGGAGGACACAGTATTTTGCATAAAAAAGGGCAATAGCGAGATTCGGGAAATGATTAACCGCGGACTGGCTAAAGTTAAGGAAAGCGGGCGGTATGATGAACTGTATCAGCAGTATTTCGTCGGGGCTGAGGAAGGCGGTATAGAGATAGCAACGGCGGCTGAAAACGGTGGATTTTTGGGAACCTTATCCTTTGTTTTTCTGGAGGAGAATCGCTGGAAATACTATCTTAACGGGCTTGAGGTGACGATCATTGTTTCCTTCTTATCGGTGCTTCTTGGAACGGTGATTGGGTTGTTTGTCGCTCTGATCCGTCTGGGAGCAGACAGAAAAAAGAAGGAAACATTTGCTTCCCGGCTGATGAATATTTATGTGGATGTTATCCGGGGAACGCCTTCGGTACTGCAGCTGATGATTGTTTATTTTGCCGTATTTCACAGCAGATTTGGTTATGCGGCGGCAGTGGTCAGCTTCGGGATTAACAGCGGTGCCTATGTTTCGGAAGTTATCCGCGGAGGGATTATGGCGGTGGATCGTGGGCAGACGGAGGCCGGAAGGTCACTGGGACTGGGCTATGGCGATACGATGCGGTTTATTATTATCCCCCAGGCGGTGAAGAACATTCTCCCGGCGATGGGAAATGAGTTTATCCAGTTAATTAAGGAAACTTCGATTCTGGGCTATGTGGGCATTGTCGATTTGACCAAGGCTTCAAGTTATGTGTCTTCCCGGACGTACCAGATGTTTATTCCTCTGGTGGCAGCAGGTATTTTATATTATCTGATGGTTAAGCTGCTTTCGATATTGATGGGAAGGCTGGAAAGGAGGCTGAGGGAAAGTGATTAAGGTACATCAACTAAAAAAATCCTTTGGCGATGTGCATGTATTAAATGGTGTGGAGGCCCATGTGGAAAGGGGCGAATGTATTTGTATTATCGGCCCTTCCGGTTCGGGAAAATCTACTTTTTTGCGCTGTTTAAACCTTCTGGAAACCCCGGATGAGGGGGAAATTCTGGTCAATGGAGAAGAAATTTTAGATCCGAAGCTGAATATTGATAAGTACCGGGAAAATGTAGGCATGGTATTTCAGCATTTTAATCTTTTTCCCAATATGTCCGTCTTGCATAATATCACCCTTGCCCCGGTGCGCCTGGGAAAGTGGAAGTCAGGAGAATCTGAGGAAAAGGCACTGGAGCTTTTGCGGAGGGTAGGGCTGGCAAACAAGGCACAAACCTATCCGAATAAGCTTTCCGGCGGGCAGAAACAGCGTGTGGCTATTGCCCGTGCACTGGCGATGAACCCGGAAATTTTACTGTTTGACGAGCCAACTTCGGCTCTGGACCCGGAGATGGTAGGTGAGGTGCTGGAGGTAATGAAGCAGCTGGTTCGTGAGGGAATGACCATGCTTGTGGTTACGCACGAGATGGGATTTGCCAGGGAGGTAAGCAGCCGGGTGCTGTTTTTCGACCAGGGTATTGTGTTGGAAGAAGGAACACCAGAAAAGTTGTTTATTCAGCCGGAACATAAGCGGACAAAGGTATTTTTGTCGAAAGTACTGTAAGGGCGTGCATAGGGTTTGGATAATGAGTATTTGCCGTTGATAATGAATGTGAGAATAAAATAGAGGTTGGCAGAGATAACAGGGCTGATGCATGAATGGATGTGTCGGCTCTGTTTTGTTTTTTGATGGGGGAATATTTCAGAATATTTCAGATGGGATAAATTCTATTGTTATTTCCCCTTTCTTATGGTAGAATGGGGAAGATAAGGAAAAACAAGAAAGAGTTTATATAATATAGTGCTAGAACTGCGTTGCGTAAATAACGGTGAATAGGTGCCTGATGTCTGCGTTAGATGTGAATCCTGCGAAACGAAGGCGTAGTGGTGCTACGTCGAGTTTCGTGGGGGTTACAGATGACGCAGACAGCGGGTGCATATTCACTGGAATTTACGCAATGCAGTTCTAGGGAAAAGCAGGAGGATGTGGTTTGATGGAAGCGTACAAGCAGGAATTTATTGAATTTATGGTAGAGAGCCAAGTGCTGAAATTCGGCGATTTTACGTTAAAGAGCGGAAGAAAGTCCCCGTTTTTTATGAATGCCGGGGCCTATGTTACGGGAACGCAGCTGAGGAAGCTGGGGGAATACTATGCAAAGGCGATTTATGATAACTTCGGCCTGGAGTTTGACGTGCTGTTTGGACCGGCTTACAAGGGGATTCCGCTGGCTGTGGCGGTTTCGATGGCGATCAGCGAGCTGTACGGGAAGGATGTCCGTTACTGCTCAAATCGCAAGGAGGAAAAAGACCACGGCGATGCGGGGATTTTACTGGGAAGCAAGTTAAAGGACGGGGATCGGGTAGTGATCATTGAAGATGTGACGACTTCGGGCAAGTCCATTGAAGAAACTTTTCCGATTTTAAAGGCACAGGGGAATGTGGAGATTAAGGGGCTGATCGTTTCCTTAAACCGTATGGAGAGAGGCAAGGGCGAAAAGAGCGCTATGGACGAGATTCAGGATTTGTACGGATTTTCGACGGCGGCGATTGTCAATATGGCAGAAGTAACGGAATATCTGTACAACCGGGAGTGTCAGGGGAAGGTGCTGATTGACGACGAGATTAAGGGAAGGCTTGACGCATATTATGCACAGTATGGGGCAAAATAGATAATTAGCTGGTCAGCAGAGATAAGATACAGAAGTGAGTGTATTGATGGTCTGCGGAATTTCAGTACAGAAGAATGAACAGAAATCTGGACAGAAGTTGAAAAGATGTATATAAGGAGTGACAGGATGAATAATAATGAGCGTTTATATAAAACCATGAGAAATTCCGGTGCGGGTGCAGTGGCGATGGGGATTGTGATTGCCACGGTGGGCCTGACGGTAGGGACGATTTCGATTATTATGGGTGCTTTTCTGTTAAAACGGAAATCGGAAATTGAATTTTAGCTGCTGCTGGAGATTTTATGATAAGACATACAACAAAACACCAGAAGATGGGCTGGGTGCTGTTTTTAATGTACCTGGCTCTGCTGGTGTATTTTCTGTTTTTTGCTGAGTCCTTTGGGCGGATCGCTCCAAAGAGCCGGGGTTATTCGTATAATCTGGTTCCGTTTAAGGAGATTTCCAGGTTTTGGATTTATCGGGAGAAGCTGGGCATTCGGGCAATGATGTTAAATATCGTGGGAAATATTGTAGCCTTTATGCCCTGCGGTTTTTTCCTTCCCATTGTCAGCCGGAGAAGTAAGAAATGGTATAATACAGTGATCATCAGCTTTATGTTCAGTTTATTCGTGGAAACGATTCAGCTGATTTTCCGGGTGGGAAGCTTTGATGTGGATGATCTGCTGTTAAATACGGCTGGAGGGATTCTTGGGTTTGTGCTATATTGTAGCGTACAGCAGATGCGTATTTGGAGGCGGAAATATGCCAAAAGGAAATAGAAATCGATATTATGTGAATTATGTTCGTAAACCCCTGGCAAAACGGGGGTTTTATGCGATTGGGGCAACGGGGGTAAGCCTGGTGTTTTTTGGATCTGTCCTGGGCCTTGCCGTAAAATCCCAGGGTCATGTGGCGCTGAATGTAAGCGCGATGGCATTTTCCAGTTTTTTATTTGCCCTCTGCGGGCTGTTTTTTGGGGTGAGGGCATTGTTTGAAAAGGAGAAAAATTATATCCTGGCGAAGCTGTCCATTTTTTTGGATGGGCTGTTAGTTCTGGTGTGGATAATTGTGATGGGGATTGGGCTTGGCGTGATTCAGTGAAGTGATGGGAAAAGAATGCGAATGCAGGAAAGGGAGCAATAGAAATGAAGGTTTGGGAGTATTGGAAGGAGGACAATGCGCGGGTACTTGAGCGTTATGCATTGTCCATGGAACGAATTGAAAATATCCGGGAAGAAAGGACGGTAGAGGAACCTTATCGTCGTTTTTTTGTGCAGATGGCGGAGTTTTCGTGTCTGCTTAAGGATTTAATTGAAAAGCTGCAGAGCGGGGAACTGGAAAAGGCAGAACTGGGGGTTTTGCAGGAGTGGAATTATCGGTTGTATCAGGATATTTTGCCCCAAAGTTACGGGAAGAGTTATGCTAATCCGACCTGTGCGGTGGCGGAATTTGGTATGGAGATGGGGCAGCTTTTGTCGTTTCTTTATACAGAAATCCGCTGCAATATTGCCTGGGCTTATGAGGGACGGCTTTTGCCGGTAACGGCGGCAAATGAGGCGCTGATTGAGATTTATAATTTGTTTGAAGAAGGGCTTCCCAGGGCGCAGGAAGTTCGGGATGTGCTTTACTGGTATGTGAGCGATTATGCGGACCAGACGGTTTCGCACTGGATGAAGGAGCGGTTAAACTCCGGGTGGAGTCTGGCAAAGGATATTGTGATGGAGGGAGATTTATCGGATCTGCGGTATCTGTATCAGTTCGGCGAGTATATTTCTTCATCGGAACTGGCGGTTGCCGGGTATTTGAATACATTGTCCCAGGAAACGATTAACTCTATGGCAGATACCTATGTGGAGGGGTATCGTAAGGGTTTTGAAACTATGGGACGGGATTTGTCGAAGAAAAAGACGGTGCTGATCCGTTATGAGGTGGGATTTGAGCGGATGATCCGGAGGGCTGTGGAGGGATTTAGAAAGATTGGGCTAGAGCCGATTTTTGCACGGGCGCCAATATCGGTCTTAAACCGCAATCCTAACCGCAGGGTAGGCTGGTATTCTTCTTCACCCAATAAGCAGTACGATTACGATCACCGCTATGATGATGCGATTGTTATGGGCAATGCCATTAAGGAGAGAAAGCTTTCGGTTCTGCGCGCTGCTTTAGAAGAGAATAAGGAGGCGGCTTCCTGGTATTCGGGTCCGGCTGTGGTGGAAACCTTTGGCGAAGCGGGCTTTGTGCCGGAAACCAAGGCAGAGGTACTTTCCTTATCTTCGCATCAGGAAGAAGTGGTCAGAAGTTTAAATAATGAGGCTTCCCGGCTGATGAATCAGTATATTCCTGAGGAGGAAACCAGCTTTACGATTATTGCCTTTCCAAGGCCGGAGATTGGGAAGGATTTCGAGGCGATATTTATGGAAATCATTGCCATCAATACCCTGGATTACATGATGTACCAGGATATTCAGCAGGTGATTATCGACGCTCTGGATAAGGCGGAGATGGTGGAGATTAAGGGGAAGGGGACGAACTGCACGGATCTTAAGGTGGCCCTGCAGCCATTGTCCAACCCGGAAAAAGAGACGAAATTTGAAAACTGTGTAGCAGATGTGAATATTCCTCTGGGGGAGGTCTTTACCTCACCTAAGCTTGCAGGAACGAATGGGACGCTGCATGTGGAGAGTGTGTACATTGGCGAATTTCAGTTTAAGAATCTGAAGATGGAGTTTGCGGACGGGATGGTGAAGGGATTTACCTGTGAAAATCTGGCGGATGAGGGAGAAAATCAGAAGCTGGTAAAGCAGGTGATTATGAAAAACCATGACACACTGCCTTTGGGAGAATTTGCTATTGGAACAAATACGACGGCTTATGCGATGGGACGGAAGTATGGGATTGTGGATCGGATGCCGATTTTAATTGTGGAGAAGATGGGACCGCATTTTGCCGTGGGCGATACCTGCTACAGCTGGGCCGAGGATGCGCCGATGTATAATCCTGACGGAAAAGAGATGATTGCCAGGGAAAATGAGGTTTCGGCACTGCGAAAGTCCGATATTGCAAAGGCATATTTCAGCTGTCATACCGATATCACGATTCCTTACCATGAGCTGGATTCCATCGTGGCTTATGGGGCGGACGGAAACGGTGTGGATATTATCCGGGACGGGAGATTTGCGCTTAAAGGAACAGAGGAGTTAAACAGGGCGCTTGACGATGAATGAAATATCAGGGGTTTTTAGAAAAGGCGGAAGGAATATTCCCGGTGAATTGGGCACTAACCAAAGCTGGCGGGAGATGAATAGAACAGGATGAAAAAACTTACCATTGGAATGTTGGCTCATGTAGACGCCGGAAAGACAACACTTTCGGAGGGGCTGCTTTATCTTGGCGGCAGTATTCGGAAGCTGGGACGGGTGGATAACCGGGATTCATTTTTAGACAATGATGAGATGGAACGTGCCAGGGGAATTACGATTTTTTCCAAGCAGGCGGTGCTGAAACTTGATGATTGTGAACTTACATTGTTAGATACCCCAGGTCATGTGGACTTTTCGGCAGAAATGGAGAGAACTCTTCAGGTTTTGGACTACGCTGTTTTGGTTGTCAGCGGTGCGGACGGCATCCAGGGTCACACGCTGACCTTGTGGAAACTTCTGGCACGGTATTCGATTCCAGTCTTTGTGTTTGTCAATAAGATGGATCAGCCGGGGACAGATAAACAGCGTTGTCTTGAAGAATTGCAGAAACGTCTGGATGAGCGGTGCGTGGATTTTTCCGGGGACAGTTTCACTTTGGAAGCTGGTGATCCTTTAGAATCCGGTCATACGCGGAAAAATGCGGACAGGTCAGAAAAGCAAGAGATGGCAAAATACACAGAAAGCTTTCTGGAAAACCTGGCGATGTGCGATGAAGCTTTACTGGAACAGTATCTTGAGGAAGGCGGGATACGGCAGGAGGATATTCAGAAGTTAATTGTGGACAGGAAGGTGTTTCCCTGTTATTTTGGTTCTGCGCTGAAGCTTACCGGGGTAAGGGAATTACTTAGAGGTGTGGAGGTATATGGAAGGGCACCGGATTACCCGCAGGAGCCAAAAGCTTTCAGTGCCAGGGTATTTAAAATTTCCCGTGATGAACAGGGGAACCGTCTGACCTGGATGAAGCTTACCGGGGGACGGCTAAATGTAAAGGATGTTTTATCCGGCGAAAAGAATGGGGAGCACTGGGAGGAAAAAGTGAACCAAATCCGTGTTTATTCCGGTGCGAAGTATGAGACTGTGGGGGAAGCTGTGCCAGGTATGGTCTGTGCTGTCACCGGTTTGACCAGAACCTGTGCCGGGGACGGTTTGGGCAATGCAGCCGATCTCTGGCTTCCGGTACTGGAACCGGTGCTTTCTTATCGGATTGAACTTCCCGATGGCTGTGATGTGCACAGTATGCTGAAAAAACTGCGGCTTTTGGAAGAAGAGGAACCTCTGCTTCATATTGTATGGCGGGAACAGTTGAATGAAATCCATGCCCAGCTGATGGGCGAGGTTCAGATTGATGTTTTGACCCATATTATCAGAGAACGGTTTGGGACAGAGGTCAGGTTTGGAACGGGCAATATTGTCTATAAAGAAACAGTAGCATCGCTGGTGGAGGGTGTGGGGCATTTTGAGCCGCTTCGCCATTATGCCGAGGTTCATCTGCTGATTTCTCCCGGTGAGCGCGGAAGCGGGATTGAAGTGGGGACAGACTGCAGCGAAGATTTGCTGGATCGGAACTGGCAGAGATTGATTATGACGCATTTGGAGGAAAAGGAACATTTGGGTGTGCTGATTGGGGCGCCGCTTACCGATGTGCGTATTACATTGGTTTCCGGGCGGGCGCATGTAAAGCACACCGAAGGCGGGGATTTCCGCCAGGCGACCTACCGTGCGGTGCGTCAGGGATTGAAAAAAGCGGAGAGTATTCTCTTAGAGCCTTATTACAACTTTCGCCTGGAACTGCCTGCGGAGCTGATTGGACGGGCTATGACAGATGTGCAGAAGATGAGCGGAAGCTTTGAACCGCCGCAGATGGAAGGGGAATTTGCTGTATTAACCGGCAGCGCCCCTGTGGTTAATATGCAGGGCTATGCGTCGCAGGTTGCCGCTTACTCAAAAGGACTGGGAAGGCTGTTCTGCACGATGCGGGGGTATGAACCCTGCCATAATGCCGGGGAAATTATCGAAGCGACAGCTTATGATGCCGAGAGCGATTTGGACAACCCCTGTGGCTCTGTGTTTTGTTCTCATGGTGCTGGTTTTGTGGTTCCCTGGTATGCCGTGGAAGAGTACATGCATTTAGAAAGCTGTCTGGTCATGAAAGAGGAGACGGGTGCGTCCGGGCAGGGGAAGGCAAAAGAAGCGGCTGAGAGGGAAGGATGGCAGGAGAATGCAGAGGAAAAAGCACCAAAAAAAGCGGGCACTTCAGGGGAGCAGGATGGAAAGGCATCTGGGAGGTATTCAGGTTCTTTAGAAAATGATAAGGAACTGGAGGAGATTTTTAAGCGGACTTATGGGGAAAGTAAGCGCGATAAAGCATTGTCCGAGCGAAAAAGAATAAGCCGGGGGACTTCGGGCAATCCTGTAATTAAAGAAAGGGTCTGGCAAAAGACAGAGCCGCTTCCGGAATATCTTTTGGTGGATGGCTATAATATTATCTTTTCCTGGGAGGAATTAAAGGATTTAGCGAAGGTGAGCATGGACGGGGCAAGGATGCAGCTGATAGATATTCTTTGCAATTATCAGGGATTTAAGCAATGTCAGGTGATTTTGGTATTTGATGCCTATAAGGTAGAGGGCCATGTCTGTGAGGTGCTGAAGTACCATAATATTTATGTGGTGTATACAAAGGAGGCGGAGACTGCCGATCAATATATTGAAAAGACCGTGCACGAACTGGGCAAAAAATACCATGTTACCGTTGCCACTTCGGATGGGCTTGAGCAGATAATTATTCTGGGCCAGGGCGGTCTGCGGATGTCGGCTCAGGATTTAAAGGAGGAAATTGAGCAGACAAATCAGGTTATCCGCAGGGAATACCTGGAATATATTCCAAAGAAAACCAATTTACTGTTTCAGAATTTAGATGAGGAAACCTCGGCTTATATAGAAAGGGTGCGGGGAGAGGAAAATTAGGAGGAAGTTAAGATGAAAATTGTATATCCGGCAATCTTTACAAAAAAAGAGGACGGCAACGGCTATCAGGCCAGCTTCCCCGATTTGGAAGGGTGCGTGGCAGAAGGAGAGGATTTGGAGGATGCTGCAGATCGCGCCAGAGAGGCGGCAACCGATTGGATTAGTGTGGAAATGGATGAGGGCAATGATTTGCCGGAATTAAGCCATGCGGAGGATTTAGCTCTGGCGGAGGGAAGTATAGTTAAATATTTAACTATGACGATTCAGCTGGTTCCCGGATATGATTGAACAGGGAGGCATAACTATTAGAAAAGCGAAAGTTTATTGATGAAAAAACGGAAGTTTATCGTTGAAAAAACGAAATTTCATCGGTAAAAAAGCGAATGCTGCAGGTGAATATCTGCAAATGTACAGAAGGAAGGCATTTTGGGGATGAAAGAAAATGATATGATAACTAAAAATCCTGGGTGGACACTGTTCTTTTTTGCATTGCCCATGATTATCGGTAATCTGTTTCAGCAGTTTTATAATATGGTGGATACGATTATTGTAGGCCAGTTTGTGGGTGTGAACGCGCTGGCGGCAGTGGGGGCTTCCTATTCGTTTACCAATGTCTTTATTATGATTGCCATTGGCGGGGGAATCGGCGCTTCTGTTCTCACCAGCCAGTACCTTGGTGCGGAGGAATATGGGAAAATGCGGACCTCAGCGTATACTGCACTGATTAGTTTTTTAGTGGTCAGTCTGGGCTTGGCATTTTTTGGGTTTATCTTTAATCCCTGGATTATGATGAGGCTGAAAACGCCGGAGGGTGTGTTTGCCGATGCTATTTTATATCTTCAAATTTATTTTGCCGGGCTTCCCTTTTTATTTATGTATAATATTCTTTCTGCTGCTTTTAATGCCTTGGGAAAGTCAAAGATTCCGCTTTTTCTTTTAATTTTTTCGTCTATTTTAAATGTGA
Source organism: uncultured Lachnospiraceae bacterium (assembly GCA_910584785.1). Taxonomy (GTDB): domain Bacteria; phylum Bacillota; class Clostridia; order Lachnospirales; family Lachnospiraceae; genus Caccovicinus. The sequence goes on from CAJUDX010000007.1 coordinate 35,057, forward strand.
TTCTGGATTTATGGATGGTGGTGCAGTGGAGAATGGGCGTGGCAGGCGTAGCCATCGCCACTGTAATCGCCCAGGGACTCTCTGCGGTGATTTCTTTTATTATCCTTCTGCTGGTATTAAAAGAGTATCCTCTACCGAAGGGGGAGAAGGTAAAGCTTTTTGACTGGGAAATGCTGGTGATCGGAACCAAGATTGCCATTCCTTCGATTATCCAGCAGTCCATTGTCAGCATCGGTATGCTTTTAGTCCAGTCGGTGGTCAATGGATTTGGACCAGAGGCATTAGCGGGTTATTCTGCAGGAACCAGGGTGGAATCCATCTGTATTGTCCCCATGATTGCCATGGGCAATGCAGTTTCCACTTTTACCGCGCAGAATCTTGGCGCCCAAAAGCCTGAACGGGTGCGGCAGGGGCTTCGCAGCAGCTTTTATCTTGTGATTGCCTTTGGCGTGGTGATTTGCCTGACACTGGGGATGTTCCACGATTCGATCATGCGGGCCTTTGTGGATGAAGCAAGGAGTCAGAAAGCTTTTGCCACGGGAAATGCCTATCTTACCTTTATCGCCTGGTTTTTTGTCTTTATCGGCTTTAAGGCGGCGACGGATGGTGTACTCAGAGGTTCCGGGGATGTGCTGGTTTACATGGCAGCCAACCTGGTTAATCTGGGCATTCGGGTTATGGTGGCAAAACTCTGTACGCCGGTGTTTGGGATTCAGGCTGTATGGTATGCGATTCCCATTGGATGGATCGTTAATTTCCTTCTGTCTTATCAATGGTATAAAAACGGGCGGTGGAGCAGGAAACAGTTGGTTAAATCCAGCCTCCGTCAAGCGCAATAACCTGTCCGGTTAGGTAGGGGTTAGCCGTGCAAAGCTGATAAATAAAATCAGCAACCTCTGACGGCTTTCCCATCCGCCCTGCGGGGATTTCCTCCAGCAGGGCATTTTTTTCCTCCTCGTCCATCCACTGGTTCATCTCAGTATCGATGGCGCCGCAGGCAATGGCATTGACCTGGATATGGCTGGGGGCAAGCTCTTTGGCAAGGGCTCTGGTAAAAGCATGGATACCGCCTTTTGCCGCAGAGTAGGCGACCTCACAGGAAGCGCCGCAGATGCCCCAGACCGAGGAAATATTGATAATTTTCCCCGACTGGCGCCGGATCATAGAAGGAACTGCCAGCTTACAGCAGCAGAAAAGAGAAGTCAAATCCGATTGGATTAAATCCTGCCATTCATCATAGGACATGTCCTGGAAAAGGCCAATGTGGGAAATGCCGGCGTTATTGACCAAAGCATCCAGGGAACCGAACTGTCGGTGAATCAGGGAAAATAAGTGTTCACAGTCCTCCATCCTGCCCATATTTCCCGTAAAGGCCAGGCATGGTATATTTAAGGACTGGATTTGCTTTTGTACTGCTAAAAGTTCCTGGGTGCGGGACTTACAGGTGATGGCTACCTGCCAGCCTTCCCTGGCAAATCTCAGCGCCGTTTCCCTCCCGATTCCACGGGATGCTCCGGTGACTAAAACCGTCTTTAAAGCATGGGGTGCTGCTGTGTGCAATTCAGGCATAAAAACCTCCTTTTATCAAAAAGCATTCCTGAAGAAACATTGTTGTAACATAATTGTAAGAAATAAAGCTGGATTAATTTTGTGGAATTATGATATACTAAAAATCAGAAAAATGCAAGGTAAGGAATGGAGACAGAAGAGATAGATGAGCGAAGGATATGATTTGGTAATTGTTGGGAGCGGACCGGCGGGGCTGGCGGCAGCGATTTATGCGCGGCGGGCACGTTTGCATGCGCTGGTGCTGGAAAAGGAAATGATGAGCGGCGGTCAGGTGCTGACGACCGAAGAAGTGGATAACTATCCGGGCCTGCCGGGGATGAATGGATTTGAGCTGGGGACAAAGTTCCGGGAACACGCGGACGCCCTGGGGGTGGCCTTTGCCGAAGATGAAGTGATAAAAATTTCTGATTTTGGCGGCTGGAAGCAAATCGAGGGAAGAGAAAACAGCTATAAGACAAGGACTGTGATTATCGCCACAGGTGCCATGCACCAAAAGCTTGGCGTCAGCGGCGAGGAAGAACTGGCAGGAATGGGCGTTTCCTACTGTGCAACCTGTGACGGTGCGTTTTTTCGGAAGAAAACCACAGCTGTTGTGGGTGGGGGCGACGTAGCCTTAGAGGACGCTATTTTCTTATCCCGGCTATGTGAAAAGGTATATTTAATTCACCGCAGAGATGAACTGCGTGGAGCCAAGGTTCTCCAGGAGCGTGTATTTGCCCTGGAAAATGTGGAAGTGATCTGGAATACAGTTGTCGAATCCATCGAAGGCGGGGAAAAGGTGGAATCGCTTTCCTTAAAACAGGTAAAAACCGGACAAACCTCCCGGCTTGAGGTTGACGGTGTATTTATTGCCGTGGGAATTAAACCGTTGAGCGGGGCGTTTAAAGGGCTGGTAACGATGGAAAATGGCTATATCTGTGCGGGCGAGGATGGTGTAACCTCAGTGCCGGGAATTTTTGCCGCAGGAGATGTTCGCACAAAACCCCTTCGCCAGATTATTACAGCAGCAGCCGACGGTGCAAATGCAGTTGTCAGTGCAGAAAGATACTTAAACACTGCTGCATCGCCTAAATAATCTGCCCGGCAGCAGGACAAAAAAACTGCCAGGTGACAGGATAAAAAATACGCTTGGCTGGTTGCCTGGAAAACAGGCAGAGAAAAAGGAAAAAAGGCAGAAACAGGAGGTGTCATATGAGGAGCAGGAAAATCATGTTGGCGGCAGGTGTCTGCCTTTTTGGACTTACAGGCGGCAGGTTTTTAATGCCACAGCCAGGTCCCCAGTACATCACCTCTTTCAGCCAGAATACACAAAAAAAATCTTTTTGGGAAATAAGTCAGACCTACCACGAAACGGTTTCTTCCCCGGAACAATATCAAAATATTGCCATTTGCCAGGCCGCAGGCCATGTCAATGTCCGTCAGCAGCCAAGTACCGCCAGTCCGGTAGTCGGAAAAATGCAGCATCATTCTGCAGCAACGATTGTGGCATCTGTAAACGGCGAGGGCGGAACCTGGTATCAGATCCAGTCCGGGACGGTCAATGGCTATGTAAAGGCCAGCTATTTCCTTACAGGAGCACAGGCAGAGGCGGTGGCAGGTCAGGTGGGGATTTGCTATGCGACCATTAATACAGCAGCTCTTCGCCTGCGGGCGGAGCCAAACCTGAACAGCCAGACCCTGACTACACTCCGGCAGGGTGCGGAATATATTATGCTGGGCGAAGAAAACCATTTTGCCAAGCTTGCTGTGGACGAAACACTGACTGGCTACGTTTCCATGGATTACATAAAAACCCGAATGGTATTTCCTCAGGCGATTTCTCTGGCAGAGGAAGCAGCACAGCAGGCTGAAGTTGCCAGAAGAAAACAGGAGGCAGAGACGGCGCTGCAGAAACTGGAAGAAGTAAAGATGGTGGAGGCAAAAAACGACGTTATCGATATTTCTCCGGTGCAGCCTCATTCTTCCACAGCTGCCCCATTCATTTCTGCCCAGGTTGCGCCGGGTAAGCAGAGCGGGCAGAAAGACGCCGAACCGTTCCAGGGAACTATTGCTGCTAATCCATTGGGCCGGGGGGATAATCCACAGGTGGAGGCGCCGGGAACCAATGCTACCTTAGCAGGGGTTACAATAGTTAATCCAGCCTACGGTCCGGGGGGAAATGCTTCGAAAGAGCTTGTTTCTGCAACCCGAACCGCGTTAGTGGCATACGCAAAACAATTCCTGGGCTATCCCTATGTTTATGGGGGAGATAACCTGATCAGCGGTACAGACTGTTCCGGCTTTGTGATGCGGATCTTTGAACATTTTGGCATTAACACAGGAAGAAACTCACGAGAACAGGCGGGCAATGGCAGGCAGATAGCCATAGAGGCCGTCCAGCCCGGAGATCTGCTTTTCTATGCCAGCGGCGATACAATAAACCATGTGGCGATATACATCGGCGGCGGTCAGGTCATTCACTCTGCCAGTGAACGAACAGGAATTATTATCAGTCCTGCCGATTATCGCACGGCATGCAGGGCAGTTTCATTTTTGGATTAGTGCTGACGAAAAAGAGAATAACAATCAATAAAAATTAATAAGGGAATCAGGGAAGTTCATCGTGTAATTCCTCATAAGGAAAAGTTCGGTAAAATTCTCTGGTTTCCATTAAATACGCCTGATAATTTTCCCAGGTAAGCCGATGCTCTCCCTGATATATCCACTGAAGTATCTGGCTGTTAATCCATTCGCCATAATGTGCGGTATCTTTATAATTATCTAAATTACAAGTAATATCATAACAATCCAAAAATCCGTAAAGCTGCACATTCTCAAAGGGAAGAAGCGTTTCAATCACGACTTCCTCCAATTCCCGCATTTTCTCCAGCTGACCGCTGTAAAAGTACCGCTCCCATTCACAAATACTATACGGCGGAAAAAAGAAATAAAATGTCACCTCAGGATATTCCCTCACCGTCCTAAGTACATTCTGCTCTAAATTATCTTGCAGCCGCGATCGGTCCTCTTCTGTCATTTCCTCCATAAAATAACGCGTCGTATCATATATATAACTGTCAAACACAGCCTCCTTGCCAAAGGGAAACTTTAAATTCCAATTCGAATATGCATCAAAGCTGTCCGAAGGTACACCTGCGTGGGTATTTGTAATTACCTGCTTAGTATACTGCAGAAGAATTTCCTTATTCAGCAGATAATGTACATCGTCAAACGGATTATCATTATAAAGATAAGTCGGAAAATCCACATCAGTTCGTATAAAATCCTTATCATCCAAAAAGTAATAATCCAGACACCGAAGAACATACTTAACCCTGGGATTACACGCAAGCCCCTGGCGTACAGCCTGATCAATCTCCTTATAATGTCCTCCGTTAAAAGGAACCTTCACCGAAGAAGCCCCCCATAGCTGGTCAAACTCCGAAGCCTTAAAATTTTCCGTCATGGAAGTGCCGATAAGAATAGCATCATAATCAAAATTCCGCAAAATCCCATCATTCTGATACCGCTGGTGATTAAGCGGATAACTTAACCCTGAAAGCGGCTTATGATAATGAAAAAAGGGATCAATAACCGCTGTACATAACCCTAAAAGCATCAGCACCGCACAAGTTCCGCCAATCGTAATCCCATTCCAAAGCTTTGCATCCATCAATAACTCTCTCCCAATTCTTCATCCAGTTCCTCAGTTCCCCTAATTTTAATCACCATCTTCAAAAAAACCATCCACAATCGAAATTATCAGGTTTCAACCCCAGCCTACCCCCAATTTGATAACCATCTAAAAGTTAAAATATAAAAATACAGAAACCCCAGCCAAAGACATGATTGACCATACCAATAAAAGAATTGTCATTACTGCGCTCTTACCCGTAACCTTCCATTCCCGTTCATAACTATTTTTCCCGACTAAAACAATCACAAAACAGACCATCAGCAGCAATCTCATTTCTATCCCATGAAATAAAGCAGCCAGATTGGATAAATGCAGCCGCTGAACAATAAACGTAAACTCCGGCAGATGAAAACAATCCAATAATTCCTCACGAACCGAAAAACTCTGCATCTCCACTATCTTACGCAAAAACCTTCCCGCCTGAGAAACACTGTCCGCCCGAAAGATCACCCAGGTAACATTCAAAAACAAAAATGTAACCCCCCACTGCATCACGACATGCATTTTCTCCCACAACCCTGAAAACTTTCTTGTCAGCCCGTTCGCAATCCCATGAAGCAATCCCCATAAAATAAACGTCCAGTTCGCCCCATGCCACAATCCGCTTGCCAAAAACACCAGCAAAATATTTCCATACGTCCTCAGTTCACCTTTCCTGCTTCCCCCCAGAGGAAAATAAATATATTGCCGCAAAAACCGTGTCAGCGTAATATGCCAGCGCTTCCAAAATTCCACAATCGAAAACGCCTGATAAGGTGAATGAAAATTCATTGGCAGATCAATATGAAACATCTTCCCTATCCCCAGCGCCATATCGCAATATCCGCTGAAATCCAGGTAAATCTGAAACGTATAAGACAACATAACAATCCATGCTTCCAAACTGCTCAATTCATCAACGATTCCAAACCCCCAGGCAACTGCCTTCCCCAACGTATCCGCCAAAATCACCTTTTTAAACAGCCCCACCGAAAAAATCATCAGCCCCTTCGCCAGCCATTCCTGATCCAGACGGTGATTTTCCTTCTTCTGAATCTGCGGCAAAAGTTCATGGTGCAGGACAATTGGCCCGGCAACAAGCTGCGGAAAAAATGTCACAAAAACCGTATATTCCAATAAAGAATACTGCCCCGTTTCCCCGCGAAAAGAATCCAAAAGAAAAGACACCTGCTGAAACGTAAAAAAACTGATTCCAAGAGGAAGTACAATATGACGCAGGGCAAAATCCTGACGAAACAAAAAATTAATATTCTCCAGAAAGAAATCATAATACTTAAAATAAAACAAAAGCCCAAAGTTAAACAACAAACCAAAGACCAGCATAACTTTTCTTAAAGAGGTTTCTTTCCTTCTGCAAAAAACAAGGGAAAGGGCATAATTGACGAGAATACTTGAACCGATAATCAGCAAATAACTGGGATTAAAATACCCATAAAACCAAAGTGACATTCCCGCCAGTTCGAGGTAAGCCCATGTTTCCCTGTTAAAAAAATGCAGCAGATAATAACCGAACAATGTAAGGGGAAGAAAAAAAAGAATAAAAATATAAGAGTTAAAAAGCATAGTAAATCATAGTCCTTTAAAGTAGAATATAATTTTTAGATAAACTCAAAAGCACTCATCGCAAAGCCAACTCCCAACATCAAAAGAAATCTAACCCATCCCTCAGCCGAAATCTAACCAATCAAAAAAAGCGGTGGGTGGGGAACTTCTTTGTGTCAGGCGGGGTTGGGGTTCCATCGGACAAGCTGCGACAGCAGCATAGGGAGATGAGAAAGTAGCGGAGTGGACATCGTGCCCTTTGGGTACTACGAATTTCCTTCGACCCCATACACCAGCGGAAGCGGAGCCATGTTCCGTGAGGAATCCCCTATCAAACGTCGGCGCTTAACGAGGTCCCTCACGAGTTTAGCGTCCGCTACGTTTTATGCGGAGCGCAAGCGTGGTGACGACGGAACATGGCTCCGCTTCCGCGGACCAGCATGTCCCCCACTCCCTCGCCTGCCACTCCCCGCCAAATTATTTACAATAAAGGATGAATCTCCCCATGTAGCAGCTGCAGAGATTTCACATCCCCGTTCCCATGAACTTTAATCTCATGAATCCCCTTCGCCGTCGCCTTCGCCGCAGCAATCGTTGTCATATAAGGAATCTTCGCCTTAATTGCAGCCTTCCTCAAATAACTGTCATCATGCACACTGTCCTTCCCAACTGGTGAATTTACAATCAGCTGAATCTCCCCATTAGTAATCATATCCAAAATATTCGGCCGCCCCTCATACAGCTTTTTCACCTTCTTCGCAGGAATCCCCGCTGCATGAATCAGGTCGTAGGTTGTCCCCGTGGCAATAATCAAAAACCCGTCTTTGGCAAAACTTCTTGCCACTTCCACAACCTCATCCTTATCCTTCCGATTTACTGAAATCAGCACCGTACCCTCTAACGGAAGCTTGGACTGCGTGGCCTCCTGCGCCTTATAAAACGCTTCCCCATAGGATTTGGAAAGCCCTAAAACCTCACCCGTAGACCGCATTTCGGGTCCCAGTACAGGGTCAACCTCCGGGAACATATTAAAGGGGAACACTGCTTCTTTCACTCCATAGTTGGGAATAACCTGCTCTTGCAGCGAGGGAACCGGCGATGGCTTTTTCGTAAGCTCAGAAGTAATAATTTCCGTTGCTAAAGGAACCATCCGTATATTGCAGACCTTAGAAACCAGCGGCACGGTTCTTGAAGCGCGAGGATTGGCCTCCAGAACATAAACCTTTCCGTCTTCAATAGCATACTGCATATTCATCAGACCACGCACATGCATTTCTTCCGCAATTTTTCTGGTGTATTCCTTAATGGTTTTTACATTTTCCTCTGAAATATGCACCGAAGGAATAATACATGCCGAGTCGCCGGAATGTACGCCGGCAAGCTCGATGTGTTCCATCACCGCAGGGACAAACGCGTGTGTTCCGTCACTGATTGCGTCGGCTTCACATTCGGTTGCATGGTTTAAGAATCGGTCAATTAAAATTGGTCGGTCAGGCGTAACACCTACAGCGGCATTCATATACCCGGTCATACTCTCCGCATCATAAACAACCTCCATTCCCCGCCCCCCAAGGACATAGGAAGGACGAACCATAACCGGATAGCCGATGCTTTCAGCAATCTCCAGTGCTTCTTCCACCATAGTTGCCATCCCGGATTCAGGCATGGGGATGTTAAGCTTTTCCATCATTGCCCGGAATAAATCCCGATCCTCAGCAAGATCGATAACCGACGGTGATGTGCCTAAGATCTTCACGCCGTTTTTCTCCAGATCCGCTGCCAGATTTAACGGGGTCTGCCCGCCAAACTGAGCAATCACACCTAATGGCTTTTCTTTATTATAAATGCTCAGTACATCCTCTAAAGTCAGAGGCTCAAAGTACAGCTTATCCGAGGTATCGTAATCGGTGGAAACCGTTTCCGGGTTGCAGTTGACGATAATAGTTTCAAAGCCAAGCTTCTTTAAGGCAAGGGAGGCATGAACGCAGCAGTAGTCAAATTCAATTCCCTGCCCGATACGGTTTGGTCCACCGCCAAGAATCATAATTTTTGGCTTATCGGAGGAAACCGGGTTTTTATCCGGGGCATTGTAGGTGGAATAGTAGTAGGCATTGTCCTTCGTTCCGCTGACATGCACGCCCTCCCAGGCTTCCTCCACGCCCAGAGCGATGCGGCGGCTGCGGATCTCCTCCTCCGGAATTTCCAGAAGCTGGCTTAAATATTTATCCGAAAAGCCGTCCTTCTTTGCAGCAATCAGCAGATCATCGGCAGGAAGTTTCCCCTTGGATGCAAGCAGATCTTCTTCCTCCTTCACCAGCTCCTTCATCTGCTCGATAAACCAGTGTTTTACTTTGGTAAGCTCATAGATTTCCTCGACAGATGCCCCCTTGCGCAATGCCTCATACATCAGGAAATGGCGTTCGCTCGAGGGGGTGATCAGGCGCTTTAAAAGCTCCTCTTTGCTCAATGTGTCAAAATCTTTTGCATGACCAAGACCGTAGCGTCCGGTTTCCAGGCTGCGGATGGCTTTCTGGAAGGCTTCCTTATAGGTTTTGCCAATGCTCATCACTTCGCCTACAGCGCGCATCTGGGTTCCCAGCTTATCCTCTACACCCTTGAATTTTTCAAATGCCCAGCGCGCAAATTTAATCACCACATAGTCACCGTCCGGCACATAGCGATCCAGGGTACCGTACTTTCCGCAGGGAATTTCCTTTAAGGTAAGCCCTGTAGCCAGCATTGCGGATACCAGGGCGATAGGAAAGCCGGTAGCCTTGGATGCAAGGGCAGAAGAACGGGAAGTACGCGGGTTGATTTCAATAACAACAATGCGATCGGAAACCGGGTCGTGGGCAAACTGTACATTTGTTCCGCCGATAACCTGCACGGATTCTACAATCTTATACGCCTGTTCCTGAAGCCGTGCCTGGCATTCCTTAGATATGGTCAGCATCGGCGCAGAGCAGAAAGAGTCGCCGGTGTGGACGCCCAGCGGATCGATGTTTTCAATAAAGCAGACCGTAATCATGTTATTGTCCTTGTCGCGGACAACCTCAAGCTCAAGTTCTTCCCAGCCAAGGATGGATTCTTCGACCAGAACCTGACCGACAAGGCTTGCCTGAAGCCCTCTTGCACATACGGTCTTTAATTCGTCGCGGTTGTACACCAGACCGCCCCCTGCACCGCCCATGGTGTATGCCGGGCGGAGGACAACGGGATAGTTCAGCTTGTCGGCAATCGCCAGCGCCTCCTCCACCGTGTAGGCAACTTCGCTGCGTGCCATCTCGATTCCCAGGCTGTTCATCGTCTGCTTAAAGGCAATCCGATCTTCGCCGCGCTCGATAGCATCCACCTGTACGCCGATAACCTTGACCTGGTATTTGTCCAGGATGCCTGCCTTATTTAATTCTGCGCACAAATTTAACCCTGACTGTCCTCCGAGATTGGGAAGAAGGGCATCGGGGCGTTCTTTGGCAATGATTTGCTCCAGGCGTTCTACATTTAAGGGTTCAATATAGGTAACATCCGCTGTTTCAGGGTCCGTCATGATAGTTGCAGGGTTGGAATTGACCAATACGATCTCATAGCCCAGTTTTCGCAGGGCCTTGCATGCCTGTGTACCGGAATAGTCGAACTCGCAGGCTTGACCGATGATAATGGGGCCGGAGCCAATGATCAGTACTTTATGAATATCAGTTCTCTTCGGCATAAATAATTCCTCCTTGATTTGTCGAGTAGTTACTGTTCACATGAAGATTCAACATCATTATGATAGAAAAACGAAAAAACTGCAAGTTTTTTTTTCACTTTCCGGGAGAAAATTTGGGATACCTCAACTTAGACCGCCTAATCAGCGGTAAGCTTTTACAGTAAACCTCCATGCGCCCACAAATGGTCATACCACCATAAATAAAAGTCTGCTGGGCGCACTTGGAATACCTGAACTTAGACCGCCTAATCGGCGGTGAACTTTTATAGTAAAGTAAATTGCTTTTTTTCCGTCATTTCCTTCTATAGTTTATTCTTTTCCGATAATTTCCTTTCAAAGCGATCTTTTCGGATATCCGATGGAACCGGAGTGGGGTAATTGCCGTCAAAACAGGAACTGCAGAAATGCGTGCATCCGATTAGGGTGGAAAGTTCTTCGACGGGAAGATAGCCCAGGCTGTCCGCCCCAATGATAGCTGATGTTTCTTCTATGCTGTGATGACAGGCAATCAGGTTTTCGCGGGAATCGATATCCGTCCCGTAATAGCAGGGATGCAAAAAAGGCGGGGAGGAGATCCGCACATGGATTTCTTTTGCCCCGGCGTCCCGAAGCAGACTGACGATCCGCCCGCTGGTTGTTCCCCGGACAATGGAGTCGTCGATCAATACAATCCGTTTTCCGCGCACGCTTTCTTCAATGGCACTCAGCTTAATTCTTACCTGATCCAGCCGTAAATCCTGTCCGGGAGAGATAAAGGTTCTTCCGATATATTTATTCTTAATCAGCCCCATGCCGCAGGGGATTTTGGATTCCATGCCAAAGCCAAGGGCAGCATCCAGCCCGGAATCGGGTACTCCGATCACGAGGTCCGCAGAAACCGGATGTATCCGGGCAAGGATTTTTCCTGCTTGTATCCGCGCCGCGTGAACAGATACGCCGTCGATCACTGAATCCGGGCGGGCGAAGTAGATGTATTCAAAGATACAAAGCTTTTTCTCTTTTTTCCGGCAATGTTCTTTCCGGGAAACCATTCCGTCTGGCCCGAAAACCAGGATTTCTCCCGGCTTAAGATCTCGGATAAACTCTGCCCCGACCGCCGAAAGAGCACAGCTTTCCGAGGCTGCCACGATCATTCCGTCCGCTGTTTTTCCATAGCAGAGAGGACGAAAACCGTAAGGATCGCGTGCGCAGATCATCTTCTGGGAGGACATTAAAATTAGAGAATAGGCTCCGTCTAATTCATCCATAGCGGCACTTAAGGCATCCTCGATAGAAGCCGTGCACAGTCGTTTTCTGGTAATAATGTAGGCAATGATTTCCGTATCGCTGGTGGAATGAAAAATCGCGCCGGATAATTCCAGCGCATCGCGGAGTACAGCAGCATTGCTTAAATTTCCGTTATGGGCAATCGCCATCTTGCCCTTTTGATGGTTGACTTCCATGGGCTGGCAGTTGTTCCGGCTGTTTCCGCCTGTGGTACCGTAGCGCACATGGCCCACCGCCATTGTTCCACGGGGAAGGGAAGAGAGGGTATTTGGTGAGAAAACCTCGCTGACCAGCCCCAGATCCTTGTGTGAAAAAAACACCCCGTCATCATTAATTACCATTCCGCAGCTTTCCTGTCCCCGGTGCTGCAGGGCATACAGACCATAATAGGTCATACCGGCGATATCGGCAGCCTGCGGGCTGATTATACCAAAGACACCACATTCTTCATGCAGACTCATTTTTCTTTACCTCCTACTGTGCTGTGAAAATAACCATACATATGCAATGGAATTTACGCAAAACATTATTCATCTTTAAATCTGCGAAAATTTAAGGCAGCTTTAATAAATCCGTTAAACAGAGGGTGGGGATGGTTGGGCCGGCTTTTAAATTCCGGGTGATACTGGACGCCGACATAAAATGGACGATCACTTAATTCCACCGTTTCCACCAGACGTCCGTCCGGGGAAGTTCCGCTGATGGTAAGTCCGGCGGCTTCTAAGATTTCCCGGTATTCATTGTTAAATTCATAACGATGGCGGTGCCGTTCGCTGATTAAGGTCTGCCGATAACAGTGCTCCATCACCGTACCTGGTCGAATCCGGCAGGGATAAGCGCCCAGACGCAGGGTTCCGCCCTTATTGACCTCATCACTTTGCCCCGGCATAAAATCGATAACCTTATGTATGCAGTGTTCATCAAATTCCTGGGAGTGGGCATCCGGCATCCCGGCAGCATGGCGGGCAAATTCAATCACAGCCACCTGCATTCCCAGGCAGATCCCAAAGTAGGGCAGTCCATGTTCCCTTGCATACCGGGCCGCAAGAATCATCCCCTCAATTCCCCGGCTTCCAAAGCCGCCGGGAACCAGGCATCCGTCCAACCCGGACAGCAGGAAATTCTTTGTTTCTTCAGTAATTTCCCCGGAGTCAATCCAGTGAATTTCAATCCGGGCTTTATGATAAAACCCAGCATGGCGCAGCGCTTCCATCACCGAGAGATAGGCGTCGTGCAGTTCCACATATTTTCCCACAAGGCCAATATGTACAGTTTTTTCCTGTTCCCCGTCCCTGTTCTTTTTAATCATTTCTGCCCATTCTTCTAAATCCGGCGCAGGTGCAGTTATCCCCAGTTCGCGGCAGACCACAGAAGAAAAATTTGCCTTTTCCAGCATCAGTGGTGCTTCATACAGATTGGGAAGGGTCAGATTTTCAATCACACAGTCCGGCTTGACATTGCAGAACATGGAAATTTTCTGAAAAATAGCTTCCTCCAGCGATTCGTCACAGCGCAGGACAATAAGGTTTGGATGAATCCCCATGCCCTGCAGTTCCTTTACCGAGTGCTGCGTGGGTTTGGACTTGTGTTCATCCGAACCCCGGAGAAAGGGAACCAGTGTCACATGAATAAACAAGCTGTTCTCCCTTCCCACCTCCAAAGAAATCTGCCGCACAGCTTCTAAAAAAGGCTGGGACTCAATATCACCGATCGTCCCTCCGATTTCCGTAATCACCACGTCCGCCCCGGTCTTTTTCCCCACTTGGTAGACAAAATCCTTAATTTCATTCGTCACATGGGGAATGACCTGAACCGTAGAACCTAAATACTCCCCTCTGCGCTCTTTATTTAGCACATTCCAGTACACCTTGCCTGTAGTAAGATTAGAAAACTGGTTTAAATCTTCATCAATAAAGCGCTCATAATGTCCCAGATCCAAATCCGTTTCCGTCCCGTCCTCCGTCACATAGACCTCGCCGTGCTGGTAGGGGCTCATTGTCCCCGGATCGATATTAATATAGGGGTCCAGCTTCTGCGCCGCAACCTTCAGTCCCCTGGCCTTTAACAGCCGTCCAAGGGAAGCCGCCGTAATTCCCTTGCCCAGCCCGGAAACCACGCCACCAGTCACAAAAATATACTTTGTCATCTTCCTTTTCCTCGCCGATTCATTTAAAGATAAGTTTTTCATCCAATAAAGATAAGTTTGTTACTGCTTACACGTTCACAGCAACATAAGTTCTTTATCCCATGCCGGAAAGCCTTATTTCCCGCTTGCTCCATAGTTGGCAAGAACACGGGCTGACGGATCATTCACATCACAGCCCTCCCAGGACTTATTCGGCATCCAGAAATCCACAATCATTTCCCCCTGTCCGGGATAATATTTCTCAAAAATTTCCCGGTAGAGCAGAGATTCTTTTGTAAATGGCTGTGCATGGAGATAAGACTTCCGCCGTGTTTCAAACTCCTCATCCGTATAAACTCCTTCGGCATAGGCCTTGAGATAATTCACCAGGGAATGCCCCACCGCATCCGAAAATGCCGCTTTCTCCCTCCAGAGGATTTCTTCCGGCAGGCATCCGTCCTTCTCAAACGCATGGCGCAGAAGATACTTCCCCTTCCCGTAGGTATTCAGCTTCTTCTGCGGATCAACCGCCATCACATACCGCACAAAATCTAAATCTCCAAAAGGAACCCTAGCTTCGAGCGAGTTTACCGAAATACAGCGATCCGCCCGCAGAACATCGTACATGTGCAGTTCCCGAACCCTCTTCACCGCTTCTTTTTGAAACTCCTCGGCTGAAGGTGCAAAATCCGTATACTTATACCCAAAGATTTCATCCGAAATTTCCCCGGTTAAAAGAACCCGGATATCCGTCTGTTCATGAATCGCCTTACAAACCAGATACATCCCCATACTTGCCCGAATCGTTGTAATATCAAACGTCCCCAAAAGATGAATCAATTCATCCAGACTGGACAAAACATCCTCCTTCGTAATGATCACTTCAGTGTGCTCACTCCCGATAAAATCCGCCGTCTGCTTCGCATATTTTAAATCAATCGCATCCTCCGCCATCCCAATCGCAAACGTGCGGACAGGCTTCTCGCTCTTTCTCTGGGCAACCGCACATACTAAAGAAGAATCCAGCCCGCCGGACAAAAGAAAACCCACCTTGGCATCCGCAACCAGACGCTTTTCAATTCCTGCAACCAGCTTATCATGAATCTTTTCGCAGACCGTTTCCAAATCATCTTCACAGACCTTATCCACTTTGGCAATATCACAATAGCAGACAAACTCCCCATCTTTATAAAAATGTCCCGGCGGAAACGGCATAATCTTAGCACAAAGCCCCACCAGGTTCTTCGCCTCGCTGGCAAATATAATCACGCCCTGTTCATCATAACCATAATAAAGCGGACGAATCCCAATCGGGTCCCGTGCGGCAATAAATTCCTTCGTCCTTCCGTCATAAAGAATACAGGCAAACTCCGCGTCCAGCAAAGCAAACATCCCCGTCCCATACTCGCGGTACATGGGAAGCAAAATCTCACAATCCGAATCGCTTACAAAGCTGTACTTTGCTGAAAGTTCTTTTTTCCACCGATCAAACCCATAAATCTCCCCATTACAAACCAGGTAGCTCCCATCCAGAGAAAACGGCTGCATTCCCTCCGGTGTAAGGCCCATAATCGAAAGCCGGTGAAACCCCAGTAATCCGTTCCCCGTATCCACAATCCTGCTGCAGTCCGGCCCACGCGAAATCGTCTGCATAAACCCCTTTTGAAAAATCTCCAAAGCGGCACTGCTGCCGCAATAACCCATAATTGAACACATAAATAAACCTCCAAAACAAAAATAAATTTAACAAAAACACGCACAAAAGGCTAACAGTTCAGATACGTTCGTTTCTTAAAAATGTAACAGATAATCCCTGCCCGAACCTGTCTGAACTGCTATGAAAATTTATACTTTTTTGAAAAGAACGACATGCTTTTCCGCTACAGCAAAGCCCTGTTTCATCGTCACCACGCTTTCGCTCCGCATATAACGTAACGGACGCTAAATTCGTGAAAGACCTCATTAAGCGCCGACGTTATATAGGGGATTCCTCACGAAACAGGGCTTTGCTTTCGCTGGTTGATTCGCTGGCTGAAAATCTGTGTTCCAAAGCTATCATCAAATCAAAGAACAAATACTAAAACAGCGAAGTTTAATTAATTAACAAAGTTTCATCAAGCAGCGAAGTTTGTATACCACACGCAAGCCAAAGCAGCAGCGCAGGCAGGGTCTATTCCAAAAGGAATCCCCTATATAACGCCGGCGCTTAGCGAGGTCTTTTCGAGCTTAGCGTCCGCTGCGTTCTATGCGGAGCGAGAGCGTGGTGACGTTGGAATAGGCCCTGCCGGAGCGGACAAACTTAGCATTTAAAGTAATCTTTTCCCTTTATTTCACACTAAACAGCAAATCCCCATAACTTGGAAACGGCCAGTAACTCTTTGCCGTGAGTGTTTCCGCCTCATCACAGGCTGCCCTTAATGCATCCATCTGTGGAAGCATAGTATCCCTTACTGCATTGGACGCTGCAAAAATATCGTCATTTTTCGTTAGTGCTGCCACAGTTTCTTCCAGTTCTTCAACTTTTGTATAAATCGCATCCGTCAAGGCCGAAAGCTTTTCAACCAGCTTGGTTTCATAAGCACAGGGCAGGGAAACATTTACTGCCTTTTTTGCGGCTTGTGTCTGTGCCAGCTTTAATGTATAGGCATCGACTGCCGGTGCAATCTGCGTCTTTGCCATGGATATCATTGTATTTGCCTCGATGACCACCGTCTTACAGTAATTCTCCAGCATAATATCGCACCGCGATTTCAGTTCTGCCACAGAGAATACTTTGTGTGCCGTCAGCATATCCACATTCTTCTTATCTAAAAGATGGGGCATACAATCGGGGGTGGTGCGGTAGTTCAGGAGTCCGCGTTCTTTTGTCGCCTCCTCAATCCATGCGTCGTCGTAGCCGTTTCCGTTAAAGATGATTTTCTTATGATCTTTAATGGTTTTGCGAATCATCTCATGCAGGGTGGTTTCAAAATCTTCAGCACCTTCCAGCCGATCTGCGTAAATCTTTAAGCTTTCCGCAACTGCCGCATTTAACATCATGTTCGCGCAGGCAATGCTGTTGGATGATCCCAGCATACGGAACTCAAATTTATTTCCTGTAAACGCAAAGGGAGAAGTACGGTTTCTGTCGGTGGTATCGCGGTTGAACTTGGGAAGGACATCTACGCCGAGTTTCATCTGCTTCTTTTCTGCGCCATTATAAGGCGTTCCCTGTTCAATTGCTTCCAGCACAGCATTTAATTCATCGCCGAGGAAGATGGAAACAACGGCCGGCGGTGCTTCGTTTGCCCCTAATCGGTGGTCATTGCCTGCGGTAGCTACGGAGAGCCGCAGAAGATCCTGGTAATCGTCAACTGCCTTAATTACTGCACATAAAAAGAGTAAAAACTGCGCGTTCTCATAGGGTGTTGCTCCCGGTGATAAAAGGTTTACTCCGTCGTCGGTTGCCATTGACCAGTTGTTGTGCTTGCCGCTGCCGTTTACTCCGGCAAATGGCTTCTCATGCAGCAGGCAGACCAGACCGTGTTTTGCTGCTGTTTTCTGCATAATCTCCATCATTAACTGGTTGTGGTCGGTGGCAATATTTGTCGTGGTGTAAATCGGTGCAAGTTCGTGCTGTGCCGGGGCAACTTCATTGTGTTCTGTTTTTGCCAGAATGCCAAGCTGCCATAATTCATGGTTTAATTCTTCCATATAAGCGGCGACCCTTGGCTTAATTACACCGAAGTAGTGATCGTCCATTTCCTGACCCTTGGGGGATTTTGCACCGAAGAGCGTGCGTCCGGTGTATTGGAGGTCGGGGCGCTGTTCGTACATTTCTTTGGTAATTAAGAAGTATTCCTGCTCCGGGCCTACACAGGTGCGGACACATTTAACCGAATCATTGCCAAACAGGTGCAGGATACGAAGGGCCTGTTTATTTAAGGCTTCCATGGAACGAAGCAGGGGGGTTTTCTTATCCAGGGCTTCCCCGCCGTAGGAACAGAAGGCGGTAGGGATGCACAGGGTTTTTCCCTTGATAAAAGCATAGGAAGTCGGGTCCCAGGCGGTGTAGCCCCTCGCCTCAAAGGTAGCCCGAAGTCCGCCGGAGGGGAAGGAAGAGGCGTCCG
The DNA here is from genome assembly GCA_910584785.1 of uncultured Lachnospiraceae bacterium. Lineage (GTDB taxonomy): Bacteria > Bacillota > Clostridia > Lachnospirales > Lachnospiraceae > Caccovicinus. The sequence goes on from CAJUDX010000007.1 coordinate 53,053, forward strand.
GTTCGCCCTTAATTAGTTCCTTGCCCGAAAATTCCATAATTACGCCGCCGTCCGGGGACGGGGAAATAAAGCTGTCATGCTTTTCTGCCGTAATTCCGGTCAGGGGCTGAAACCAATGCGTATAATGTGTAGCGCCGTGCGCCACCGCCCAGTCTTTCATCGCGATAGCAACGGCATTAGCCACGCTGATATCCAATTTCGCTCCCTCGTCAATGGTTTTCTTCAGCGACTGGTAGACCTTAGCCGAAAGTGTTGCCTTCATTACCCGATCGTCAAAAACCAGGCTTCCAAAATACTCCGATACATTTTTCATCATTTTTTCTCCTCTTTTCTACTTGATTCGGGCAATGTGCCCTGTTGGTTTCTGTGCTTCCAAAAAAGTGGAGGGTGTCCCCTATGCGGAGCCGGTGAAGGCTAAACGCATAAGAAACACCCTTGTTTCTGAAATAAATGGTAAATTGTCGTTTAAAGATAAAGGAATAAGGAATGCCGTTCCCATAAAGCAAAAAAGGTGCCTCTGAGCCTGCTGCTCAAAGACACCGTTGCCTTTTCTTTATGCGCTATATTCTACACGCAGAAAATTTATTTGTCAATCCCTTTTTTTTATTTTTGTCTGGTGCATCACTGCATTTTATGGTAAGATAGAAAAGTCCGTGTTTGCAGGGGCGATAAAAAGAGGAATGAAAAATAGTAACAAAATAAGAAAGGTGTGTGCTAAGAAATTATGGAACGTGAAAAATTTGGTTCACGGCTGGGTTTTATCCTGGTATCGGCCGGCTGTGCCATAGGACTTGGAAATGTATGGAAGTTTCCTTATATGTGCGGTGAATACGGAGGGGCTGCTTTTATCTTAATCTACCTGTTGTTTCTGGTGATGCTGGGGGTTCCTGTGCTGGTCTGTGAGTTTGCGGTAGGTCGGGGAAGCAAAAAGAGTGTGGCGGTGAGTTTTGAAAAACTTGCGCCGAAAAACAGCCGCTGGCATTGGCTGAAAGGAATCGGAATCGGCGGCTGCTATCTGCTGATGATGTTCTATACCATGGTCGGCGGCTGGATGGTGTATTACTGTGTGCGCAGCTTTTCAGGTGTCTTTGCGGGTGCTTCACCGGAGTTTGTAGCGCAAAGCTTTGATCAGATGCTGGGAAATCCCGGATTAATGATCTTCTGGACGGTTCTGGTCTGCGTTATGGGTTTTTTAGTCTGTCTGTTCGGTCTGAAAAAGGGAATCGAGAGGGTTTCCAAGGTGATGATGACCGCTCTTTTGGTAATTATGCTGGTTTTGGCAGTGCATTCGTTTTTTATGGATGGGGCAGAGGAGGGAATCCGTTTTTATCTGGTTCCTGATTTTGGAAAAATGGTGGATAATGGCATTGGAAACGTGATTTTCGGTGCAATGAGCCAGGCATTCTTTACGCTTTCGATTGGAATCGGGGCAATGCTGATTTTCGGAAGCTACCTGGATCGGACAAGAAGCCTGACCGGGGAAGCGGTGAATATTACGATTTTAGATACCTTTGTGGCATTGATGGCCGGGATGATTATTATTCCTGCCTGCTTTTCCTACGGCATCGAGCCGGGGGCAGGGCCAAGCCTGGTCTTTCTCACCCTGCCCAATATCTTTGCGCAGATGACTGCCGGTCAGCTCTGGAGCGGGTTGTTCTTCCTGTTTTTAAGCTTTGCAGCACTTTCCACGATTATTGCCGTATTTGAAAATTTAATTGCCGTCTTTATGGACTTGCTGGGGTGGACGAGAAAAAGAAGTGTGTTTGTCTGTGCCGGGGCAGTGATTTTGCTCAGTATGCCCTGTGTCCTTGGGTTTAACGTGCTTTCCGGGATTCAGCCCCTGGGTGAGGGAACGACGATTATGGATCTGGAGGACTTTATTGTATCGAATAATCTTTTGCCTCTGGGAAGCCTGGGCTATGTGCTTTTCTGCACCAGGAAAAACGGCTGGGGCTGGGATAAGTTTTTAAAAGAAGTGAATACCGGAACAGGAATTTCCTTTCCGGCAGGGCTTCGCAGCTATGTGTCCTACGGGATTCCGGCGATTATTATTTTCATTTATCTCAAGGGATATTATGATATGTTTTCGTCCAGAGGCGGTCTTGTTTTTGCCGGATGGATGGCTGCAGCGGTGCTTTTTCTGGGCTTTGTTCTGGTCTGTGCAGGGGGAAAAGGCAAAAACAGGCAGGAGTAAAACGTCTGTGCTGTAAAACGCTCACGGAATAGAGGTGCTGTGAAACGCACACAGAATAGAGGGAAAAGCGAGGGAGAATTGGAGAATAATACCAAGGGCGATAAGGAGATTTGTAGAAATATACTAAGGATAAAGCATTTGACGGATGATTTTTCAGCGGAAAATTCAGCCAAAAACATTTGACAAATCGAATTGTCCTGTGTAATAATAGGCCCATGCAAAACAAGGGTGTTTCTCGAAGGGGAAATGCCCTTTTTGCATTGCAGGACAGGGAAGCTTTCACGGAGAAAAGGAGGAAAACTGTATGAAGAAACTGGAAATAGTTATTCGTTCGGAGAAGCTCGAAGAGTTAAAAAAGATTCTGGAAGGCTGTGAGGCGAATGGCGTTATGATCAGCAATATTATGGGCTACGGGAACCAGAAAGGCTACACCCAGACTTACCGGGGGACAAAGTACGTGGTAAACCTGCTCCCCAAGGTAAAGGTGGAAACGGTGGTTCCGGAGGATGTTGCCGAAAATATTATTGACCAGGTAGTGAAGGAAATTACCACGGGAAACTACGGTGACGGCAAAATCTTTGTTTATGATGTACAGGATGTTGTCCGTATCCGAACCGGCGAGCACGGTGAAAATGCATTGTAGAATAACTTTTTATCGAAGAAAAGGGACAGATAACTGCATACAGGATTCCGTTGATCAAAGAAGATTGCGAGCGTAAAAGGCCGGGATCTTCTTTTTTTTAGCAATCAAGCCGGAATAACGCTTCATCACTGTTTGTACGCAAAACGCAGGATGGTCAGGAAGTGTGCAGAGAATGGAGGATATTATGGAAGAAATCTTACGTGAAATTTTTGGAATCTGGTACTTAATCGGTGCCGCCTTTGTATTCTTTATGCAGGCCGGATTTGCCATGGTGGAAACCGGGTTTACCCGTGCAAAAAATGCGGGAAATATTATTATGAAGAACTTAATGGACTTTTGTATCGGCACCATTGTCTTTATGTTTCTTGGCTTTGGGCTGCTGCTGGGGGAAGATGCCTTAGGCGGATTGGTTGGCCTTCCCACGATGGATATTATTACGAATTATGCACAGTTTGACTGGTCGAGTTTTGTCTTTAACCTGGTCTTTTGCGCAACGGCGGCAACCATTGTTTCCGGAGCCATGGCAGAGCGGACGAAGTTTATCTCTTATTGTATTTATTCGGCAGTGATTTCCGCCGTTGTCTATCCCATCGAGGCGCACTGGATCTGGGGCGGCGGCTGGCTGGCAGCAAGGGGATTTCACGATTTTGCCGGTTCCTGTGCCATCCACATGGTTGGCGGTGTTACGGCGTTAATCGGCGCGGCGATCGAGGGGCCGCGTATCGGAAAATACCAGCCCGACGGAACACCTAACGCGATTTTAGGACACAATATTGTTATCGGTGCTCTGGGCTGCTTTATACTCTGGTTTGGCTGGTACGGTTTTAATGGTGCAGCGGCGACCTCCGGTCCGCAGCTGGCTTCCATCTTTGCCACAACCACCATTGCCCCGGCAGTTGCAACTGTGGTCTGTATGCTTTTTACCTGGATTAAGTATGGAAAGCCGGATGTTTCTATGTGTCTGAATGCGTCACTGGCTGGTCTGGTTGCGATTACTGCCGGCTGTGATGTAACCGATGCTTTGGGTTCGTTTGTTATCGGCGCAGTGTCCGGTGTCCTGGTTGTCTTTGGTGTATGGTTCTGTGACTATATTATTCATGTCGATGATCCGGTGGGTGCAGTAGCCGTGCATTTCTGCAATGGAATATGGGGAACCGTCGCCGTGGGCTTATTTGCCACGACCAGTGCTCCACAGAGCGAGATTTCCGGTTTGTTTTATGGCGGCGGGTTTTCGCTTTTAGGAATACAGCTTACCGGTGTGGTTTCTGTTCTGGCGTGGACGGCAGCGACCATGTTTGTGGTCTTTACCGTGATTAACAAAACCATTGGGCTCAGGGTAACGGATCGGGAGCAGATTGACGGTCTGGACATACATGAACACGGAATGAATGCCTATGCGGGCTTTCATATGGATAAATAAGCCTTAACTTATCATTGCCGAATAACCCTGGATACGTTATAATTACCTTATTGGATGAGGCTTTTTTTCTAGCTTTCATCCGATAAGGTATTTTTGTAATTGTGCAGGATGGCAAACAGTTGCATGGTACAGTAATGGATGAACAGGGGAGGTACATTATGACGAAAATTATCACCATCAGCAGAGAGTTTGGAAGTGGAGGTCGGGAAATTGGTCACAGGTTGTCTGAGCGTCTGGGGATTCCTTTTTATGATAAACAGCTTATCAAGATGGCTGCCGAGGATATCGACATTGAGGAACATATTTTTGAGCTTTATGACGATGCATTTATGGAAAAAGAGGAGATAAAATACACACCATTTTCTACGGTTTACGAGGTTCCTATGTCAGATCAGATTTTTATAGCTCAATCCAGGGTGATTCACCGTTTAGCGGGGCATGGGCCTTGCGTGATTGTGGGGCGCTGTGCGGATATGGTGCTTAAGGATGAACAATGCTTGAATTTATTTTTCTATGCGAACTTTAAAAAGCGGGTGCAGCGACTAATGGAGAGAGAAAAACTGCCGGAATCTGAAGTTAAGCAGATGGAGAAGCGGGTCAGGGAAATTGACCGTAAGCGCAGGGATTATTATCAGTATTATACGGGAAATGAATGGGGGAAGCCGCAGAATTATCACCTCTGCTTAGACAGTCATAAGGCGGGGATGGAAGCATGTATTGATGCGGCAGTTGCCTATATGCATCATTTAGAGTAGGCAGAACGATGGAGATAAAACGACAGATACCTTTTATGGATTTAGAGCAGATTGCTGCCAGCGGACAGTGCTTCCGCATGGAAGAAAAAGCGGACGGCTGGTACGTCCTGATTGCCGGAGAGCGGTATCTTATGCTCAGGCAGGAAGGGAAAAGTGCAGGCGGAAGCAGGTTTACTTTTTTATGCAGCGAAGAGGAATTTCAGGGTTTTTGGAAGCTGTATTTTGACCTGGAGAGAGATTATGGAGGACTGCGGGACAGGATTGATGCAAAAGATTTGTATTTAAAACAGGCCGCAGAATTTGGCTGGGGAATCCGCATTTTAAAGCAGGATTTGTGGGAAATGATCGTCACTTTTATTATTTCCCAGCAAAATAATATTCCCCGAATTCGCCGTTGTATTCGCCTGTTATGTGAGCGGTATGGAGAGAAGAAAAAAAGCGTCCAGGGAGAAATTTACCATGCATTTCCGACGCCCGCGGTGCTGGCTGGGGCAAGCCTGGAAGAACTTAGTGCCTGTAATCTGGGCTACCGGGCCAAGTACCTTAACCAGACTGCGCACAGGATTGCTGAAGGCGATTTTTTACTGCAGGCGCTTACCTCCATGTCCTATGAGGAGGCAAAGCGGGAACTGATGAAGCTTTATGGGGTGGGAATTAAGGTGGCGGAATGTGTCTGCCTGTTTGCGCTTCAGCATGTGGATGCTTTTCCGGTGGATACCCATATCCGCCAGATACTTCAGGCGCATTATCCGCAGGGCTTTCCCTTTCTGCGCTATCAGGGAATTGCGGGAATTTTGCAGCAGCTTATGTTTTATTATGAGCTGCATGGTGACAAGTCCGGATGAAAAGACTGGATTAAGAACGAGATGATGACGGATGCAGCATAAGCGATAAAAGAAAGGAAAACGAGGATGCAGATTCAGAAAGCAGAGCTTAAGGATTTGCCGCAGATGATGATTATTTATCAGCGGGCAAGGGAGTTTATGCGGGAGACGGGGAACCCTGATCAGTGGAAGGACTCCTATCCGCAGGAAGAAGTGGTAAGGCGAGGGATAGAGGAAGGGAAGGCCTGGCTGTGCACAGCAGATGGCCCGGAGGATGGACAGGAAGAAGATGGGTTAACACAGGGTGAAGTCTTAGGAACCTTTTATTTTGCTGTTGAGGATGATCCTACTTATCATGAAATTGAAGGCAGGGGATGGTTAAATCATGAACCCTATGGTGTAATTCACCGGATTGCCAGTTCGGGAAGGGGAAAGGGCTTTGCCCGTTTCTGCTTTGCGTGGGCTGCTGGGCAGTGCTTGAATTTGAGAATTGATACACACGAAGATAATTGGGTGATGCAGCATGTCCTTGAGAAAAATGGATTTGTGCAGTGCGGGATGATTCATCTGGCAGATGGAAGTCCAAGGCTGGCTTATCATCGAACAGAGTCCCTCACTTCTAAGCCGTAAAGATAGAAGCGGTAGGCAGGGGGACTTGTCCCAGTCAGGTGAGGTAAGGGCCTCGTCGGGCAAGCTGCGGTTGCAGGGACATAAAAAAACAGGAGACCGGTGAAGATTCACCTGTCTCCTGTTTTTTCTGTCCCTTATAAGCCGGGAACCCATACGCCATTTGCGTTAACGTAATAATTATCTGGTGTGCGGCAATTTACCATCATCTTGCCGTCAGGTCCCACATAGTAGTAAAGGCCATCGGTAATGATCCAGCTGTTTGCTGTCATATAACCGCCTGCATTAAAGTAATACCAGAAGCCGTCGATCTGCTGCCAGCGGGATGCGGGCCATGTGCCGTCATAATTTTTATACCAGCGGCCTACGGTATCATACTGCCAGCCGGAGACGGAACCAAAGGGATTGGATGTGCTGGTATTTCCATTATAGTAGTTATTATTGGAGTTTCCGGCGGTGGTGCGGATGCTTTGTAAAAGTTCTTCGTCGATTTCCCAGCGTTCAGAACTTACCCATTTACTCTTGTTCGAGGTTACATAGCGGTTGACGGTGCGTACCTGGAAGGTGTATCTTCCTGTCTGGGTAATCATACTGCTGAAATCTACAGAATTGTCTTCGATTTTCATGGTTTCACCAATTACAGTGTTTCCACGTTTTAACCGAACTTCATAGTAGGCTGCATTTGGAACTTCAGACCAGGTTCCGCCGCCTTCATAGTCCCAGTCTACATCTTCCGCCACATCGGCCTGTGCGCCGCTGTATTTTTTTAACTGTACGGTAACAACCGCCCGCTGCTTATTATTTTTCAGACTTGCGCTTACGTAGGTGGCGCCTTCGCCGGTCAGGGTGAAGAGGCTTTTATTTGACGTTGAAAAATAAAAATCATCATCTGCATACAGGGTAACTTTTACTCTGGGGTATCCTGAACCTGCGGCAGAATCACTGGAAAGAAATTCCACATCTTCCACAGAGTAATTTTTTCCGTCTGTGGTGACATCCACTTCCCCATACTCGCCTTCATCGCCGTTATCGTAGGCGGTAAAGGTAAGAGAAACTTTTTCAATCTTTGTTCGTTCTTCGGCTGCCAGGGCGGGGATTACGCTCAGGCCGGCGAATAATGCAGCAAGCATTAATGCGGTGAGTTTTTTGCTTATTTTCATCTTCATACCATCCTTTCTATTTGCTGTTTTCTTATTTTTGGTTATCCTGTTTCCATGTGTAAAAATTTACTATCTATAGTTTACCAGAAAACAGCTAAGGATGCTTGAATTTTTTCCGTCTATTATCCTACGTTTTTCTGTCGCCGTATTCAGGAAAATGTAAAAAATTACCGCAGTATGGTACGGTTTCCTTTTCCGTTTTGCAAATGCACTGGAATAGGCTTAATCTGGATAATGATATTTGCAATGGGTGAAAACACATTAATTCTTTCTGGGTTGGAGGAAGAGAGGGATTCGTGGATTTCGCGGAGAAAATCAGTAATGCTGTTGCACTTGGGCAGGCCTAAAATGTTCTGCCCGTCGGGGCCGAATTTTTCAAAGGTTTCCTCCACAGTTAAAATTTCAATCGCCTTAATGGTTCCGTACAGAACAATGTTCGAATACTCCTCATAGGCAACCTGGACAGCGCGTCCGATAAGTTCAGCGTGGCGGGCCGGATCGGTAGAGGTTATGGTGGGTGAACACCAGTAATCAATTTCTGTTAAATGAGTCAGTTCATAATTTCGTGCAGTTTCCACCCAGGATTCATTCATCATGGGAAGAGATAAGATATTTTGTCGTACAAGCGCCATGGCAGTACCTCCTGTTTTTATCGTTTTTTGGGGGATGGATTGTCCGACAGCAATGGACCGCAGCAGGTTTCTGAGGGACAAAGAATCGCCCAGATAGATGAAATTTTGCTTTTTCTTCTATTATAACATGAATGATGTTTTCTGTTAAGTAATAAAAATTTTTTTCCATAGGGATAAGGTATTGAAAAAAAAGATGGCCTGTGGTACACTCCATAGACGGCAGGAAATGATTTATTATTTTAATCATACAGCAGGCGGGGGAAAATGATGAAAAAAACATACGAAATGGATATGTGCAGCGGGCCTCTGCTGCACAAGATACTGATTTATGCAATTCCATTAATGCTTTCTGGAATTTTGCAGCTTTTATTTAATGCAGCGGATGTTATTGTGGTGGGGCGCTTTGCAGGACATGAGTCCTTGGCGGCAGTTGGATCGACCAGCGCGCTGATTAACCTCTTGATCAATGTGTTTATTGGACTGTCTGTCGGGGCAAATGTTTTGGTAGCGCAGTATTTTGGTGCGGGAAAGGTAAAAGAGGTTCAGGATACGGTCCATACGGCAATTGCTGTCAGCTTGATTTGCGGGGCAGTTCTGGTGTTTTTAGGTATTTTTGCAGCAGGACCTTTGCTTCGTCTGATGGGGACGCCGCAGGATGTGTTGGATAAATCTGTGCTTTATATGCGGATTTACTTTGCCGGGATGCCGGTGATTATGTTATATAACTTTGGTGCAGCTATTCTTCGCGCGGTAGGAGATACCAAGCGACCATTATATTTTTTAATGGCAGCCGGTGTGGTGAATGTGGTTTTGAATTTGTTTTTTGTTATCACCCTGCACATGGGCGTGGCTGGTGTGGCGCTGGCGACCGTGCTTTCCCAGTGTATTTCTGCTGCTCTGGTATGCCGCTGTCTGATAAAGAGCGAGAGCGCCTATCATCTGGAACTGGCAAAGCTTGGCGTTCGCTGGCATACCCTGAAAAGGATTGCGCAAATCGGCCTGCCTGCAGGATTTCAGGGGGCAGTATTTTCGATTTCCAATGTCCTTATCCAGTCCTCGATTAATTCCTTTGGTTCGGTGGCAATGGCAGGGAGCACAGCCTCGGCAAATCTGGAAGGTTTTGTGTACAATGCCATGAATGCTGTCTACCAGACCAATCTAAGCTTTACCAGCCAGAACTTAGGCGGCGGTAAATTCGAGCGCATTAACCGGATTCTTCTGCTCTGTCTGGGTGTTGTGACCGTAGTCGGACTGGTGATGGGCGGCAGTTTCGTGCTGCTTGGTCCGCATCTTTTAGGAATTTACTCCTCCGATTCGGAGGTTATTCAGTTTGGTATGATGCGCTTAGCCATAATCTGCGGGTTGTACTTTATCTGCGGCTGGATGGATGTGCTGGTGGGCAGTCTGCGTGGGCTTGGATCTTCCATTATCCCTATGCTGGTATCCCTTGCCGGGGCATGCGGGCTGCGTGTAGTGTGGATCTTCACCGTATTCCAGTGGCAGCATTCGCTGTTTGTGCTGTATTTGTCCTATCCTGTGACCTGGGCAATCACTGGCGTCGCCCATCTTTTATGTTTCCTGATGATTCGCAGGAAGTTTCCCCAGTAAGTAAATAGCGTCGCCCATCGGGCAGAAAGTAAGGTTTGGACGCGTGTTAAATCAGAATTTCCGGTGTTGCTTCGGTTATGGAATGCTGTTCCCGGTAGGCCGTGGGGGACATGCCAAATTCTTTTTTAAAGGCGCGGTAAAACACTGTGTAGTCGTTAAAACCATATTGGGTATAAATTTTGGTAAATGCCATTCCTGAAAGAATGGCATTTTTGCATGCATGAAGCCGTTTTTTCAGGATATACTGATGAATGGAAATGCCCATGCTGTCCTTAAAAATATGGGCAATATGATATTTGCTCACGAAAAAGAAATCGGCAAGCTGATTTAGGGTCAGCTCTTCGCTTAAATGGTGGTTGATATAGTAACAAATATTGATGTAAAGGGCATTTTCGTAGGTCTGAGATTCCTGGTTGATGGAATGGTAAATCAGCCGGTTTAAATAGACAAAAAAAGAGGCTATCATCAGGCGCAGGTTCAGATTGCGGAAGGGCCGGGTGTCATTGCGCTCTTCTAAAATGTTCATTAACAGCCCCATGATTTCCTGGGCATTTACCAGATCCGGGCGGAAATGAAGGCCGCCAATTGTTTGGGCATGGGTGAAGCCGTAGCCATAGCCCTCAGCATCTACCGCACAGAGCGTATGAAAAAAGGATTTGCTGACCCAGAGAACAAAGCGGCGGTAGGGCAAATCCGGCTCTGCATTGCTTAAGGTGTGCGGCAGATCAGGAGGAATCAAAAGGCAGTCGCCAGGCTCTAAATGATGTTCCTGTTCGCCTAAACGGTAGGTTACTGAGCCTTCGACAAAGTAGTAAAACTCATAGTGATCGTGAAGATGCAGAGAAACCTGAGACAGGTTTAAGTCCTTATAATAGAAGATTTCAAAATCTTCGGATTTCATGTGCTGACGGGTATCAAAGCTGGTCGATAATTCCTTTTTCATGTAAACCTCCCGAAAACGGATAAAAAACATGGGTTATTTTGGCTATTTTACCATAAGAAAGCAATTTTTGCAATATAAGCGGCAAGTATAACACTGTAAAATGCGGGAGATTTTATCTATAATCAGTGCATGAGCAATAAAACGAAAAAGCGATAAGCACAGAAGGCAGGTTTTTTGGCAGATGATAAACATGTCAGTACACCAGGTGCAAAAAGCATGGTCAGGAAAAAGGAGGATAAATCATGAAACTGTCATTCAGATGGTACGGTAACGATGATAAGGTGACGCTGGAAAATATCCGGCAGATTCCGGGGATGCATTCCATTGTAACTGCGGTATATGATGTTCCGGTGGGCGAGGTATGGAGCAGGGAAAGTATTGCCGCATTAAAGAAACAGACGGAGGACGCAGGACTTCATTTTGAAGTGATTGAAAGTATTCCGGTACACGAAGATATTAAACTGGGAAAACCGTCAAGGGATAAGTACATTGCCAACTACTGTGAAAACATCCGCCGGGTGGCAGAGGCAGGAATCAAGTGTATCTGCTATAATTTTATGCCGGTATTTGACTGGACAAGAACGCAGCTGGATCATGCGCTGGAAGATGGTTCTACCTCATTGGTGTACTATCAGGATCAGGTGGATAAGGTAAATCCTCTGGAAAGCGACAGCGACTTAACACTTCCAGGATGGGACTCCAGTTATACCCGTGAAGGATTAAAGGCGGTTGTGGAAGAGTATAACGCAATGACAGAGGATAATTTATGGGATAACTTAAAATACTTTCTGGACAGAATTATCCCGGTGGCAGCGGAGTGCGACGTCAATATGGCGATTCATGAGGACGACCCCTGTTGGAGTATCTTTGGCCTTCCGCGGATTATTACCGAAGAAAAGAATCTGGACCGCTTCTTAAAGCTGGTGGATGATAAGCACAATGGAATTACGCTCTGCACGGGGTCTTTGGGCTGTTCGAATAAAAATGACGTAGTAAAAATGGCAGCAAAATATGCAGCGATGGGCAGAATTCATTTTGTGCATATGAGAAATGTAGCTGTACTCCCCGATGGACAGGGCTTTGAAGAGAGAGCTCACTTATCAAGCTGTGGATCATTGGATATGTTTGCAATAGCCAAAGCGCTTTATGACAATGGTTTTGACGGCTATGTACGGCCTGACCATGGACGGATGATCTGGGGAGAAACCGGCAGGGCCGGCTATGGATTGTTTGACCGTGCATTGGGTGCCACCTATATTAATGGTTTGTTTGAGGCAATTGAGAAGATGAGTAAATAAAAAACAGAGACATGGTTTGAAGAAAATATAGAAGAAGGAGAGCATTATGGCATTAGCATTTGGGACAGATTTAACGGGTAAGGTTGCAGTTGTTACAGGAGCCGGCGGTGTGCTTTGCGGAATGTTTGCAAAAACATTGGCTCAGGCCGGGGCAAAGGTAGCTGTTTTGGATTTGAATGAAGAGGCGGCCCAGGCCGTTGCAGATGAGATTGGCGCAGCGGGCGGAGTGGCAAAGGCATATAAGACCAACGTTTTGGAGAAAGACAGTTTAATGGAAACACACAGCCGGATATTATCGGATCTTGGGGCCTGTGATATTCTGGTCAATGGTGCAGGCGGGAATAATCCGCGGGCCACGACGACAAAGGAGTATTTTGCCGTGGGCGATATAGAGGAGGATACCATTTCTTTCTTTGATTTGGATCAAAAGGGTGTGGAATTTGTCTTTAACTTAAACTTTATTGGCACTTTGCTTCCAAGCCAGGTATTTGCACAGGATATGATTGGGCGGGAAGGATGTAATATTTTAAATGTTTCTTCGATGAATGCCTTTACGCCATTGACCAAGATTCCAGCCTACAGTGGGGCAAAGGCGGCAATCAGTAACTTTACGCAGTGGCTGGCGGTGCATTTCTCCAAGGTGGGTATCCGGGTAAATGCACTGGCGCCGGGATTCTTTGTCACCAAGCAGAATCAGAAGCTTTTATTTAATGAGGACGGATCGGCAACACCGAGAACGGCAAAGATTCTGGCAGCTACACCGATGGGACGGTTTGGCGAAGCGGAAGAATTAAACGGGGCCTTGTTATTTTTGCTGAACAATGAGGCGGCTGGTTTTATTACAGGCGTGGTATTGCCGGTGGATGGAGGATTCTCTTCATACTCAGGAGTGTAAAATCTGTGTGTGTTTAGTAAAAATGGGGCTGTTGCAAAATAACGGCTAAGTGTACGATATATGACAGAAATCATAAGCGTTTCATCCATATATTGTGCATCAACCGTATTTTGTAACAGCTCCTTTTTATTCGACTTCTTATGCTGATGCGTCTTGTCAGGTAGGGCCTGCACCCCTTGTTGTTCCCCGCCGCAGAAGTCTGCCGACGATGGAGGTCTGCAGTTCAAAACCCAGGGCCAGTGCCCGTTCGTCGATATCAAAGTTGGAGCTGTGCAGGGGGGCGGTGATTCCCTTTTCTTTGCAGGCACAGCCCAGATGGTAAAAAGCGCCGGAAGCCTTATTCAGGAAAAAGGAAAAGTCCTCAACCCCCAGGCTGGGGTGTTCTTTAAAGTGGATATGCGCAAGATCCAGGCGGCGGGCAGCCGCTTCTTTAATTACATCGACGATTTCATTATCATTGACTAAGGCGTCATAGCCGGGATGGATGATAAATTCCCCTGTTCCGCCATAGGCGCTGCAGGTTTCTTCCACGATACAGCGGATGCGCTCAAGAAGATGACGGCGCAGGGTATTATCAGTGGTTCGCAGGGTTCCGGTCAGTTTTACCTGGTCAGCGATAATATTATGGGCAGTTCCGCCCTCAATGGTTCCTATGGATAAGACGGCATTTTTTAATGGGGGCAGGCTGCGGCTGATGACGGTCTGCAGATTCTGGATGACAGCGGAAGCCATCACGATGGCATCCAGGCCCTGCTCCGGGTGGGAGCAGTGGCTGGATTTGCCGTGGATAAGGATGGACAGTTCATCCGAGGCAGCATTTAAGTCGTTATAGCGCAGTTCAACTTCACCATACTCTAAAGTGGGCATCATATGGAGGCCGATAACATAATCAACCTGGGGATTTTCCATGCAGCCCTCATTTACCATGCGCTCAGCACCGCCGATGGTTTCCTCAGCCGGCTGGAAAAAGATTTTAACAATTCCGCCCCATTCCCGCTCGTGCTGTTTAAGAAAGTGGGCTACACCAAGGGCAATTGCTGTGTGGGCGTCGTGACCGCAGGCGTGCATCACACCGTCGTTTTGGGAGCAGTAGGGACGGTTTTTGTCCTCCTGTAAGGGCAAAGCATCAATATCGGCACGCAGGGCAACCACAGGGAGCTTCCGCGCACAATTTGCACCCATTTCTCCCTGGATGGTGGCAACAATTCCGGTGTCTGCGACAGGGAATACAAAGGGGATTTCCCACTGCCTTAAGTATTCCATAATCAGGGCACTTGTTTTTATTTCTTTAGTGCCCAGTTCCGGGCAGGCATGCAGTCTGCGCCGAATGGAAATTAATTCTTCTTCCATAAAAACTGCCTGTTGTTTTACAAATTCTGTATGAAAAATGGACATAGCCATATTCTCCTTTTCCGTTTTGAAGCGCTTATTGTTCTTCATTTGCTGTTTTTGAAGCGTTTGCTGCTCTTCGTTTGCTTCTTCTGAAGAGTTTGCTGCTTTTCATTTGTTGTTTGCTTTAGACAGTATAGCATACTTTTTTTCTGATGGATATTACAATTTTTTTTAAAATTTTGGCACACTTTTTTGCAGATTAACCGAGGTGTGCAGAGATTTGAAAAAAGCTTATGCATTGTCGCTGAAAATAAGTACAATATAGTTTGATTTCCTGCTATTCCTTCTCAAAATTCCGGTTCAGTTGGGCCCTAAGCTGCAGATTTTTTTCTTTTCCTCTTCCAAGTCCGTTTCTAACTGTATAGATTTGGCGGCGCTGCAGGGTTATTTAACAAGTGCTTAACAGGGGGCTGAACAGTAACAAATGCTATGCTGTGGCTCTTTTATATTTATTGTGATTAAGAACTCTTTTATATTCTATAACTCTTGTTGCGCTTTTGTATCTGGTCTGATACAATGATGGCAAGCACTAAAATTTGGGTGTTTTATGCGAAAGCATATTGTACAAGAACAGGAGGATTTAATGAAGAAGAAAAAATCGATTGCAGCCCTTTTACTGGCGGGAACTATGCTGTTTTCCACCTTGCCGATGAATGTACTGGCAGTGGAATCCAGAGCTGTAGCCGGTGGTTTATGCGAACACCACACCAGGCATGACGCAGACTGCGGCTACATGGAGGGAACGCCGGAAATAACCTGCCGCCATGAACATACAAAGGATTGCTATACCCATGTAACCCATTGTGTTCATCAGCATGGCGAGGACTGTTATCCGGAAGAAACAGACAGCGCTTCCGACAGCAAAGCTACTTTATCTAATGTACAGGAACGGGAGCCAGAGCACTGTTCCCATCATTGCAGTGAGGAAAGCGGCTGCAGCAGGAAAGAATTGAATTGTCTGCATAAACATGATCAAAGTTGTGGTGCTTCTTCTGCAGCGGAGGGAACACCCTGCGGCTATATCTGCAAGGTTTGCAGAGCATCCGACAGCAGCGAGGAAAACAGCAGTATAGGAAACAGTGGTACAGAAAACAGCGATACAGAAAACAGTGATACAGAAAACAGTGATACAGAAAAAGATAATTCAGAAACCAGCAATGTAGAATTGCAGAAGCCGGTGAACGTGGACGATGAACTGGAATTGCAGACGGCGCTGGATTTGGAGAAGTATTCTGCGGCAGCTACTCTGATAATTGGAAATGTAAGCACAGTGGAAACCAATCCGGATTTACTGGGCGATGGCGGCAGTGCTTCCTATGATGCAGACACCTATACACTTACCCTGAACGATTGCCGTCTGCCGGATGGGAAAATTATTTTTACAGATTACCAGGACGAAACATTAACGATTGAGCTGAATGGTAAGAATGTGATACCCTATATTAATGTAAGCAGTGATAAGTTAAGTTTAAGAATCACAGGAAATGGCAGCCTGGAGATGGAAAATAAAGATTCACATGCTATAATATCCAACCATGGTGATATTGAAATCAGAGATGGCGCAACCATTACAGCCTTTTCCGATACAGATTGCGGTATCTTTGCTTTGGGCAGCATTAAAATCAGCGACAGTACAGTGACGGCAAAGGGAAATCTGGCAGGTCTGCGGGGAGATGCTGGGATTGTTATCAATGATGGCAGTACAGTCGAAGCAGATTCTGTGAGTGAATGTGCGATTTATTCACATTCTGGCAGTGTTGAAATCAGCGGTAGCGCAACGGTTACTGCTTCTTCTGCGGCTAATGAAAAAAACGGAATTTATACTCCTGAGGGCAAAATTACGATTGACAGCAGCAAGGTGATTGCTGACAGCTATTATCCGGGGCTGGTTGGAACACAGGGTGTTATTATTACAGATGGCAGTGATGTTACGTCCGTTTCCAGCCATGACGCAGCAATTTATACCCCTGCTGCGATAACAATCAGTGCCAGCAAGGTAAATGCTAATGGCTATTACCCAAGCTTGTTCGGCAATCAGGGGGTTGCCATTGCGGATGGCAGCAATGTCACGGCGGTTTCCAGCAATGACTGTGCAATCTTTAGCCGCGCTGCGGTAACGATTAGCGCCAGCAAGGTAAATGCAGAAGGTTATGGTGTCGGTCTGCGGGGAAATGGAGGGGTCAGCATTGAGAATAGCAGCAAAGTTACAGCAACTGCCACAGCCCCGTCAGAGAAAGCACCAAGTGGAATTTACAGTGAAAATGACTTTGTACTCAATAACAGTGAATTGTATACAGAAAGTGAGCATCTGGGGATTTTCACGCAGAATAAGGGTACCATTTCCGGTGCATGGCTTCAGGTAAATAATGGGGTATGGGCAGAAAACAAAGACCAATACACGATTGCCGACAGTGTTATTATCGAGTCGGGAAAAGGAGTGGTTAATGGCGATGCCAGGCTTTTTCAGGGGGCGAACCTAAGAACCGGGGATGAAATCGACATTTCCCAAAACACCTCCCTTACTGTTGAAGCAGGCGGGATAAAGATTCTTGGCGGTACAGGCGGCGTTACGGTTGGCAGCAATGGGGAATTGCTTTTGCCTCCGGGAACCGTTTTGCAGAAGGCAGGCGATGCACAGGGTACGGAACAGATTATCGGCAATGGCGGCGGCAGCATCAGCCCTGACGGAAGGGTAGAGGACTGGTCGTCCTATCAGCTTACCTTATCTGTGCCTGTTTTTGAAGATGCAGAATACGGCTATACACCAAAAGCCAAGGCGATAACCATTACAAACACCGGGGACAGCAATGCCACAATTTCCGATATAACCATCAGCGGCAGCGCCTTTACCATTAATTCCGGTGATAAGCTTGTCTATACAGACCGTCCCAATAATACCTGGACGATTCAGCCTAAAGCCGGATTAAATGCCGATACATACACGGGTATGATTACTGTGATCTATAATGGTAATGCCACTGCTGCCGCAGAGGTGAAATTTACCGTTAAACCCCTGCCGGTTCCCACCTATCCTGTGACGATCAATGGCGGAAAAGGCAGCGGAATCTACAGCATGGGAGAAAAAGTCACGATTACAGCCATTGTTCCGGAAGGAAGTCATTTCACCGGCTGGACAGTGGATGCGGGCAATGTGACTTTGGAAAATTCTTCCAATCCAACCACGCTCTTCACCATGCCTGACCAGGCGGTTACCATAACGGCAAACTGGTCAGATGACAGTGGTTCCGGCGATGATTCGTCTGAAGAAAATTCTGGCGGAGGCTCTGGCTCATCCGGCAGCGGTTCTGGCTCATCCGGTGGCGGTTCTGGCTCGTCCAGCGGCAGCGCCGGGGGAGGCTTGCCTGGCAGCGGAAGCTCTGTCAGCAATACCAACAATACGGATGCTGCAGCCCCGGACACGTTTATGATCAGCAATACCAGCCCGCTTACTCCGGGCACAGATGGAAATGTGATGATAAACGATGGCGAGTTGTCTGCTGTGATTGAAAATGCTAAACAAAACATACAGGAAAATCAAACATTAAATGGGCTGGTAGTAGGGGTTCCTATTATCCCGTCGGCAGGGCAGAGCGCTTTTAACATTATTCTTCAAAATGAAACAAAGAACCGTCTTGTGCAGGAGCAGGTACAGCGGTTTGAGGTTAAGATAGATGGAATGTTTTCGGTAGGCTTTGACCAGGATATACTTCAATGGTTAAATATTGCCACAGGAGGTGCCGATCTGCATCTGCGCTTTGCCAAGACAGATAGCACTGTGCTTTCCCCGCAGGCAGCAGCCGCTGTCGGCAGTCGTCCGGTTTATGACCTGACGCTTCTTAACGCATTTGGCACAATGGAAACACCAATCACCAGCCTGGACGGGCACAGCATTTCTGTCCGCATGCTTTACACGCCTGCTGCTGATGAAAGGACAGGAAGTCTGTATGCTGTCTACGTGGATGAAAATGGCAATGTGGAATGGCTTACGAAGTCCAGCTACGATACAGATCAGAAAGCCGTGATTTTTGAAACAGGGCATCTCAGTACCTATGGTGTGGGTTACAAAACTCCTGTACTTGCGTTTACGGATATTGAAAATCATTGGGCGAAAAATGATATTGAATTTGCTGCCAGTCGGGATTTGCTTTCCGGAACCGGCGATGCCCAGTTCAGTCCTGACCTCGGCATGACATGGGGGATGTTTGCTGATGCACTGGGGCGTCTGGCAGGGCTTGATCCGGCAATCCATCTGCAGACGTTATTTATGGGTACATCGATGGATACGGTTATTACCCGCGAGGAGATGGCAGTGCTTATGGCAAACTACGCAAAAACCATGGGGATTACCCTGTCGGTCAACCATGAAACAGCAGTTTTTGCCGATGATGAACAGATCAGCAGTTGGGCAAAGGCAGAGGTGGAAGCCATGCAGCAGGCAGGCGTTCTGGCAGGGAAGGACGGGAATCTGTTTGAACCGCAGAAAGTTGCCACCCGCGCCGAGGCTGCCGCTGTCCTGCGCAGGTTTGTGGAGGTTGTTATTGACCCGCAGTCTGCCCAGGGGTGGGTGCAGAACCACAGCGCTTCGTGGCAGTACAGGAAAAATAACAAAGCAGTTACAGGCTGGCTCTACGATTCCCCAAACTGGTATTGGCTGGACGGCAGCGGCTGGATGTTTAATGGCGGCTGGCAGCAGATTGACGGCAAGTGGTATTACTTTTTTGCAGACGGAACAATGGCAGTTAATACGGAAATTGACGGCTATAGAATCGGGATGGACGGCGCAATGGCTGATTAAGCGCCGGAACTTTCGACAAGCCGGGATTTTCCTTTTATGTTACTGTTCAGCCCCTTGTTAAGCCCTTGTTAAAAATGCCGAAATTTATCTTTTTATTTTGCGGATAAAGAATATCAGACACAGATGACATGTTAATCGTCTCTGTGTCTGTATTTTTTTCGGAAGAGTTTCAGGAGGAAATCATCACTTTCCTTTTATACAGCCTGAAAGCCGCCATTGCACAAGTAGAGGCGGTTAAAACCGGAAAAAACCGTGAAAAAAATTGCAAAAATTTTAAATAAAATTTTAAATAACACTTGCAGTTTTCAAATTTTTACGCTATAATATCAACAATGCGTCTGTAGCTCAGTGGATAGAGCAATGGCCTCCGGAGCCATGTGCGGAGGTTCGATTCCTCTCAGACGCATTTTGTGTTGGAAAGGTGCCGCAGGATCGGAAAATGCCCTGATTCTGCGGCATTTTTCTATCGCGTGGGATAATAGATGGTTTAGGCAGAGGAGGTTTATAAAAGGATTTAGAAAAATCCAACGAAAATCTTACAATGATTGATTTTTACTACAGTTTTTGCTAAAATAGGCAGGAACCTTAATAAGCAGGAACCTTAATAAAAAGGATACAGTAAAGAAAACAGACACGGAGGATATGGATGAAAAGAGATAAAGATAACAAATATGGCTACAGCTCTTGGTCAATGGAGGAGGTAATACGATTTGGTCGTTTTTTCCTGCTGCCATTGCTTGTGGTGGTCTTAATTGTATTTATTTTAATGATGGATAAAAAGAAGGATTCTGTGCCGGAAGAGTCGGTGGAAGTCGCAGGAAGTCTGGAGAGTGAGGAGAGCAGTGCCGAGGAGGAAACAAACAGCCTGCCTCCGGAACAGGCGCAGATGTTTACGCCAAATAGCGTGCCGGAGGTGAACGATTTAGTGAACCGGTATTTTGCTGCCAAGGAAAAGGCGGATGCCAGTGCGATTTATCAGCTGTTTGGCTGGACAATCGAGATGGGGCAGGATGGACTGCAGCGGCAGCTTCAGTATGATGCCCGCTATACCGAGGGCTATAGGAATATTGTCTGTTATACCACCCCAGGCGAGATTGAAGGAACATATTTGGTGTGTATCAGCTATGATTTGAAATTTAAAAATTCCCTGACCCTAGCTCCGGGTTTTCAGTGGAGTTATGTGCGGACGGGAGCCGACGGAAATCTGTATTTGACGGTTGAGGATGAGCTGAGTGAGCCGGAGAAGGCATTTGTTCAGGAAGCATTGGCTGCCGATGAAATAGTGCTTTTGCGGGTGGAAATTTATGCAAAGCTGCGTGCTGCCCTGGAGAGTGATCCTTTGCTTGCGGAGAGCTATGGTATTTTGGAGAAAAAGGGCGGATCGGCAGGAACAGGTCAGGCAGAACAGCATGAGGCCAATGTCCAGATTGATGGCATACCTTCGGCGGGCAATGAAAGCCAGACAAGCCAGGAAGAAAATACAGAAGATACAGGAGTTGCTCAGGACGAGGGCAATGGTGGTGGAACGGTGGATGATGCAATGATTCATATTGAAGGCAGTGCCGGTGCGGAAGATGGAGAAAGTGCGGCAGGTACAGTGCCAGAGAGTGTAGCTGGAGAAAACAGCACAGTACCTCCTGAGGGTGCTTTAGAAGGTGCAACGGGTGCTGAAGGAAATGCAGGTGCAGAAGGAGCCTCAGCTGATGGGAACGGAACTGGAGCAGCTGGAGAATAGGGGGAAGAACGGATGAATGTCAAAGATTTTTATTTTGATCTGCCGCAGGAATTGATTGCCCAGGACCCTTTGGAGGATCGTTCGGCTTCCCGTCTTTTGGTGCTTAACCGGCGTACGGGAAAAGTGTGCCATCGGCATTTTACGGATATTTTGGAGTATTTGCAGCCGGGGGACTGTCTGGTGATTAATGATACAAAGGTGATTCCGGCCCGGTTGTTTGGCGTAAAGAAAGAAACACAGGCGAAGATTGAACTGCTTTTATTAAAGCGCAGGGAAAATGATATCTGGGAAACCCTGGTAAAACCGGGGAAGAAGGCAAAGCCGGGAACAGAGATTGTCTTTGGGGACGGGCTGTTAACCGGAAAGGTTTTGGATACGGTGGAGGATGGAAACCGCCTGATTCAGTTTTTTTATCAGGGGATTTTTGAAGAGATTTTGGATCAACTGGGGCAAATGCCATTGCCGCCTTATATTACTCATCAGCTTAAAGATAAAACCCGCTATCAGACAGTCTATGCCAGGCACGAGGGTTCAGCGGCGGCGCCTACGGCAGGGCTGCATTTTACAAAAGACTTATTGAAAAAGGTAGAGGAGACGGGTGTCTCCATTGCCCGGATAACGCTGCATGTGGGGCTGGGGACGTTTCGTCCGGTGAAAGTGGAAAATGTTTTGGATCACCATATGCATTCGGAGTTTTACCAGATTGAGCCGGAAGAGGCGGCAAAGATTAACCAGGCAAAGGAGAATGGAAAAAGGGTTATCTGCGTGGGAACCACAAGCTGCCGGACGATTGAATCGGCCGCCGGAAAAGATGGTAGAGTTCCGGCGGCAAGCGGGTGGACAGATATCTTTATCTATCCGGGGTATTCATTTAAGGTGCTGGACGGACTGATTACGAATTTTCACCTGCCGGAATCAACGCTGGTTATGCTGGTTTCTGCATTAGCGGGAAGGGAGAATGTGCTTTCGGCGTATCGGACGGCGATTCAGGAGCGGTACAGGTTCTTTTCGTTTGGCGATGCCATGCTTGTGCTGTGAGTAAAAATAATGACGAATGTGTGACAAATTAAACTAAAGTAATATCATTTTTCTCTATTCCTTTCAGGTTCTATTTACGCTTTCTCAAATGGTCAAAATCCTGATAAAATCAAGAAAAATCATAAAAATCCGGCCTATCTGTCTCTAAGGCAGATAAGCTGGATAAAAAGGGGAGGTTGTAAATCTATCGGATTTTCGTGGTTTATTTCCGCTTAAATCCGATAGATTTGCCGCCTCCCCGGTTATTTTTTGTGTATTATCGTTTATGTGCAGTTAAATATTTGGTGTAAAAATTGGTGTATAAAATTCTGACCCTTTTACACCACAGCAAAAAATTCCTTCTCCCAGGCTTTGATGGTTTCTGTCGGGAGTTCTAAAACTTCAGCGATGTCTTCTATTGAATCTCCACGTTTTAACATATTTTTCGCTGTTTTTTTTGCTGTTTTCTGTTGACCTTTCTGTAAGCCTTCCTGTAAGCCTTCCTGTCTTCCTTCATCCATCAGCATTTTTCCCACCTGTGTCATTCCTAACACCTCCTTGATATAGCGTTTTGTTTCATCATTGATTATTTTATCTGTAAATGTCAATATTCCTGCTAAAGCAAAGGTTTCCTGTTCCTTATTGGGTAACTGTTTAGCTAAATCCACACATGCCCGGATAGCTTCCTGCTTCTTTTCCTCTCCTTTGTAGGTCAAAGGAAGAAGAACCAGATGCATAAGGATTTCATCAGTAACTGTATGGTCAGCAATACCTTTTTGGGCTTCTTTAAGCCATGCATCTGACGGAAGTCCTGTCATGTAAGAAGCCTCCACTTGTATCCTGCAGGCCGTTCGGCTTAACTCCGTTTTTGCTTTCTCAATATCTGCCGTATATAGTACCATCATATGAATATCTGGATGTTTTCCCTCTTTTAAGTATCGGTCAATAACATCCATAAGATAACGGCCATATTTGGTAAAATTTGCTTCCTTGTATTCGCTTTCATAATCTAAGATGGCAACGCTTCCATCTTCCAGTTCAAACAGGTTATCCATTCGCAATTCTCTGGCCTGAATGATGGGGATATTGGTTGGACGAATATCTACGACTTTTAACTTTGTTTTAAGTCCAAACAAAGAGAGCGGCTTTCCCTTCATCTGATCCCCAAAAAGCTTAGAAACAATATCTTTATTCTGATAGGCAATTGCAATATCCGTATCGGAATCTGCAGCAGTATTGCTATTTGCATTGTCATTGGTATTTTTTTGTTCCATTTTCTGTCCTTTCCTGTTTTTCTCATTGCATTCCAAGTTAGATTTGCTTTCTCAAAAAATAAAACAGCAGTTCTTATCACTTTTAGTATAACGGAAAATCATAAGAAATACAAATGATTTATTTCTAAAATTATAATGGAAGATGATCCGTTGTTGAGGGCATAGAAACAGTAGCAAGCCTATGGCGGATGCCTGTCTGACACCCGCCTGTGTTGACTCTAATTTTTATTCAACAAAGCACTTTTAAATAATTTCCCAGCTTAGTCATTCCCTTCCGACCGTTTAATGCTTCCATTTTCTGTGTTTTTGGTTGCTTTTTAAAATATGTCATTCTTCGTTGTTCCCGGCTGCTCCGCAGAATATGTCATCCTTCGTTGTTTCCAGCTACCCTACAGAATGTATCATCCTCACAGCAATACCTGTACACAGAATCTGAAAGAACTTCTTCCGGCAATACATCATGATCATTAATATTTTTGACTATTTCTGACAAATCACCAAATTCTTCCAAATCGTCCTGCGGAATAAGGATAATTTCATGTACACTTGAGGGCAGGATAATTAAATCTTTGCCAAATCGTTTTGCTGTGGCTTTTAATACCCCAGGATAAAGAAAGGCTGCTGCTCCCCATAATTTGTATTTATTTGTCAGTACATACATCTGCGATTCGATACCTTTCGTTCCATTCATCTGCTCTCTGTGTTCTTCCAGCAGTTTATCCCAGGTTTCCTGCTTTAATGTTACACCATTTTTTTCCATAGATGTTTTGAATAATGCAATCAATAAATCGGACAGACTTTCCATGTCTACAGGAAGCAGTATGGGTGTATTTTTATTTGCCAATGTCCAGAGTTCTTCTTCCGACAGTTCCCAATGCTTTAAAAAGTCCTGGTTGATTTTTACTGTCATTATTCCGGTATCATCCTTTTCCAGCAATACCATAAATATAGCCGCTAAATCTTCTCCAATCACCCGGTAAGGCATATTCTTTAAAGCTTCTTGGTTTTTCTTTAAGTTGACCAACTGATAGATAATCTTATTTTTTACCAATTCTCTATGAAGAAGTTCATTTTCTATACCTAGATTCTTCTCACAATGGTTCAGATAAACACAATAAATCGACTCTGCTGTTTCTTCTATTGTACTGTCCCCGTTTTCCAACATGTTTAAATATGGTTCCAAATAAATCAATGGACTGATGGCTTTATCGTCTTTAATAACTACCAGTCCATATTGCATTATATCGTTATTCTTTAATGTTTCCTGAATCTTCACTTTACCATCACCTGTGCAAAGTTTCTCTACTTCTTTCCTGATGGTTTCCATCCTTTGTTCTTTTTCCCTTATTTTTTCTTCCACAGTTTTTCCTCATTTCTTTATTGGTTATCTCGCAGTTTTATTTTTTGCATTTTAAATCTATTTTTTTCTTTATAAATGCAATACCCAATGATATACCCGGATACCATCACGTAAGCCAAGCAGATAATAGGATTCCAGTTCATTCCCATAATATCCGACAAGGAAATCCAGAAAATCCCGATTCTTTTTTTCCAGTTCAGGGCAGTTTTCTTTAATCATTTTTTCCCAATTATCAAAACAGGCATCATATTCCTTATATTTTTGAGGATTTTCCTTTTCCTGTTTCCGATTAAGTATGGTCATCCATTCCGACAGCAGAAGAGCCAGCAATTCTGTTACTGCCGGAGGCAGATTTTTTCCAAAAAGTTTTTCTATGTCCATGATGCTTTACTCCTTTCATAATTAATCACGCATTTATCCAGGCATTTTTATCCCATACGTTCCTGATTTTCTCTCCTTAACAAATCGTTCCCTGATTTTCCTTATATTTTCTGGAAGCTTCTCAATCATAATACACTTCCTGCCTTTTCTTATTGCCGCTATCCCAATTGCCCCGCTTCCGGCAAACTGGTCTAAAATAACCTCCCCCTCTAAGGTCAGATATTCCAGCAATTCTTCACACAAAAGCAGAGGAAGTTCGCTTTGATGAATTTTCTGCTGTTTTGGTACTGGCTCTACATCAAACATCGTCGGAAGCATACCCGCGGCCCCACTCATGTAACAGGGCTTTCCTGATGCCTTGGTCTTTTTTGCATCCAGCCGAA
>CAJUDX010000008.1:0-14283 GCA_910584785.1 uncultured Lachnospiraceae bacterium
GCCAGCCGGCGTGGCGGAACTGGCAGACGCACAGGACTTAAAATCCTGCGGGACTTAACTCCCGTACCGGTTCGATTCCGGTCGCCGGCATAAAAAACCTTTGAGAAATCAAGGGTTTTTTTATTGTGGTGTATTTTTTATGAATCATCGAGCGTGCCCCTTGACAAACGCATGACAAGTGTGTAATCTATTGCATAGCATTATACAGGTCATTTGTCAAAATATTAGCACAGCAGAGAGTGCATAAAAAGAAAATCAGCACGTTTGACCAGATACATATACAGGAAAGGAGCATCCTAACATGGACAGAAAAATTACAGATAAGATTTTTTATGCAGGAGTCAAGGATACTACATTGGATTTATTTGAAAGCCAATATCAGGTGCCGGATGGGGTTACGTATAATTCATATGTTATTTTGGATGAACAAATTGCTATTATGGATACTGTAGATCCGCGGGCAACAGAGGAGTGGATGGATAATCTGAAAGAAATCCTGGAGGGAAAGGCTCCAGATTATTTAATTATTTCTCATGTGGAGCCGGACCACGGTGGAAGTATTCAGCGTTTAGCAGATGCCTGTCCGCAGATGAAGCTGGTGGGAAATATAAAAACTTTTCAAATGTTAAATCAGTTTTTTGCGTTAGATTTGGAAAATCGTAAGGTGGTGGTTAAGGAAGGGGATACCTTAAGTCTGGGAAGCCATACCCTGCATTTTTCCATGGCTCCGATGGTGCATTGGCCGGAAGTTATGGTAACTTATGAGGATAAGGAAAAGATATTGTTTTCTGCTGACGGCTTTGGTACCTTTGGTACTTCGATGGATGAGAAAGACTGGATTAATGATGCAAGGCGTTATTATATGAATATTGTGGGGAAATATGGTGCTCCTGTACAGGCCTTGCTGAAAAAGGCGGCTGCGCTGGATATTGCTTGTATTTGCCCGCTTCAT
The DNA here is from genome assembly GCA_910584785.1 of uncultured Lachnospiraceae bacterium. Lineage (GTDB taxonomy): Bacteria > Bacillota > Clostridia > Lachnospirales > Lachnospiraceae > Caccovicinus. Next base: position 953 of record CAJUDX010000008.1, read on the forward strand.
GGACCAATATTAAAGGAAAATCTGGGGTATTTTCTTGAAAAATATGATATTTGGAGCAGTTATCGCCCGGAAGAGGAAGGTGTTGTTATCGCCTGCGCCTCCATTCATGGGCATACAAAAAAGGCAGCAGAAAAGCTGGAAGAGTTGTTAAAAGATAAAGGTGAAACATCGGTTATCTGTATTGATTTAACCCGTGATGATTTATCCAAGGCGGTGGAAACAGCGTTTCGTTATGACCAGCTGGTATTGGCAACAGCAACCTATGATGGAGGTATTTTCCCGCCCATGGAAGATTTTCTCCATCATCTGAAGGCGAAAACTTTCCAAAATCGCAGAATTGCACTGATGGAAAATGGTTCCTGGGCGCCCATGGCTGCTAAAGGCATGAAGGGAATTTTAGAGGGAATGAAAAATCTGACCTTCTGTGAAACGACGGTAACGATTAAGTCGGCAATGAATGAAGAAACGGTACAGCAGCTTGATAAGCTGGCGGATGAGTTAGTAAAGCGTGCCTGAGTGTTATTGAAAATGACATTATAATGTTTAGAGCAAAATAAAAATAAGCCGGGAATCAAAAAAACAGGTTCCAGGCTTATTTTTAACCTATCAAGGAAGTCCCCCACTTCTAAGTCGTAAAGACGAAAGTGGTGGGTAGGGGGACTTGCTTGTGTCAGGTGGGGTGCACGCCCCATCTGACAAGCTGCGATAGCAGCATAGGGATATGAGGAAGTAGCAAAGCGGATTCCGAATTTCCTTTGACTCTTTCTTTGACAGAAAATGCTTTGGGTGGTTTAGCAGGGGTTAGAATCAGGTTTTTTCTTATCTGGTGTATATTGAATAATATCTTCAGGTCCACAGTCTAAAAGCTGACAAAGATAATTTAATGTATGGGTAGTGATATTTCTGCCCTGCCGCAGGCTGTCTAAGGTTCCTTTGGAAAATCCATATTGGTTAATGAGGCAGTAAGTGGTAATCCGTTTTTCTTTTAAGGTTCTAAAGAATGGTTCGTAAGTTATCATAAGTAAAATGCACTGCCTCCTTTCCTGGATAATCCTTTGGATGATAATTTCCTAAAATTTCCATATTTGGAACATTTCTGGATCAAGTAGATAAAGCATAACAGGGAAAAGTAGGAAATCACAATCCCTAGTTTACGGGTATAGAAAAATAGAGACTGACAGTCCACTATATTTGTGCCTTGTATTATCTGTGGGTTTGTACTATAATGAAAGTCTGGAATATTTTACATTACCGGAAGTGGCAAATGGAGGATATTGACTGATGAAGAAAGAGAATAAGAAAAGTCGGTTTACTCTGGTCACAGAGCGGATTTGGCTGCTGCTGATGTTGCTGTGGGTGCTTTTGATTTTTGGGCATTCCCTGACACCGGCAGAGCTTTCATCGAAGGAAAGTGGCTGGGTAATGGATGTTGTGCTGAAAATGCTGAACGCTGTGGGAAATGATGGACGGTGGCTTACAGGGTACCTTGTCCGCAAAAGCGCACATTTTTTGGAATATGCTGTCTTTGGCCTGCTACTTATACAAAATTTTCGCTGTGTCTGGAAAAGTTCTGAATGGAAGATTGAACAGCCACACAGGGGAAAGATGGAAAAATTTATTCCTGTGGCGTTTATCGTGTTTACTGTCCCTTTCTGTGACGAAACATTACAGTTGTTTACACCGGGAAGGGCAGGAATGCTTGAGGATGTATGGCTGGATATCAGCGGAGCGGTTTGCGGGATTTTTTTAAGGGAGACGTTAAGCAGTATGGGCATCCGCCTTATCCAGCGGCGCCGTCCACATTTGCGCCAATCAAGATGGTAGGAAGAGAGGAAGGCGGGGAAAGCAGTTTGGAACAGGTGACGAATTATCAATTGGTTCTCCAGTACGATGGAACAAGGTATGAAGGCTGGCAGAAGCAAAAGAAAAGCAGTATGACGATTCAGGGAAAACTGGAAGCGGTGTTAGAAGCGTTCGCCGGGACGTCCGTGGAGGTTAATGGCTCTGGACGGACAGATGCAGGTGTCCATGCTCTGGGGCAGACAGCCAGCGTAAAACTACCTTCAGCTTTAGATGGAGAAACGATTTTACCCTATCTTAATCGATATTTGCCGGAGGATATTCGGATTTTATCAGTAAAGCCCGTCAGCGATTCTTTTCATGCCAGACTATCTGCTGTCCGTAAAACCTATGCCTATCGTGTGGATACCAGGAGTAAAAAGGATGTGTTTGAGAGAAAATATGTGTATGGCTTTCCCTTCGCCCTTGATATAAAGGCAATGGAAAGGGCATCAAAAGATTTGCTGGGAACACATGATTTTAAGAGCTTTTGTGGAAATAAAAAAATGAAAAAATCTACCATCCGCACACTGGAAAAGATTTATATTCAGGAGAGTGACGGGCGTATTAAGATAAGTTATACAGGAAACGGCTTTCTCCAGTATATGGTGCGGATTTTAACCGGAACGCTGCTTGAAGTGGGACTGGGGCGCAGACGCCCGGAATCTGTCCCTGAAATTCTTCTGGCAAGAGAGAGAAGTGCCGCCGGATTTATGGCGCCCCCGGAAGGGCTTTTTCTGGTGTCAGTGGAATATAAATATTGATGTTACGATAGAAAACCGTTGTTGTGCAAAAGCCGGAACAAAAAAGTTGTTTGTTTATGCAATAAGTTTTAAGGCTGCTGCATTAACTAAGTAGGAAAGGAATTCCATTCCATGGTATTATTGGGAGCCTTACATTTTCCTGACCCGCCGGAGAATCCTTCTTCAGTGGATGATGCCCTGCTGCAGCAGGTGGCACAGGGAGATCAGGATGCATTTAAACAACTATATCAACTTACCGATCGATCCGTGTACAGCTTTATTTTGTCTATTGTAAAGAATCCCCAGGATGCAGAAGAGGTGATGCAGGAAACCTACATGAAGGTGTGGACATCTGCGTCCGCTTATCAGGCGCAGGGAAAGCCTTTGGCCTGGATATTTACGATTGCGCGTAATTTATGCTATATGAAGTTCCGGGAGTTAAAGCGCCAGGCAGATATAGGCTTTGACGACCTGGATGGGGCGGAGCAGGGAGAGGTCTGTCCTCAAATTGAACAGGCAGCAGATAAGCTTGTGCTTAAAGCTGCTCTTGAGTTGTTGAAAGAGGAGGAACGTCAGATTGTACTGCTGAAAAATTCTTCCGGGTTAAAGCACCGGGAGATTGCCCAGGCATTAAAGCTGCCATTGGCGACGGTATTATCCAAGTATAACCGGGCGATGAAGAAGCTGGAACAATATTTAAGAGAGGAGTGAGGTGCGTGGAACAAAATGACGAGAAACTTTCGATGACCAGGCAGGATATTGAACAGCACCTGCAGTCTGCGCTCGCGGCTGCTACTCCCAATGTATGGCCCAAATTAGATTTATCGGTTCCCCAGGATAAGCCGGAGAGTATACCTGGTGTCCTGCGGCTGGAAAAGAGATTTCGACACTGGGGAGCGGTAGCTGCCTGTATTTGTCTGATTGCTGCGGGGGGAATATATCATTATGAATATTTGCAGGTGGTTTCTGTCGTTGGCATTGACGTAAATCCCAGCCTGCGCCTGTCTTTAAACCGCAGGGAAAAGGTTTTGAAGGCGGAAGCTCTTAATCTGGACGGTGAAACCGTGCTGGAGAAAGAGTTAAAGGGGAAAAATCTGGAATCGGCGCTTGGTCAGGTCGTGGATTCTCTGGTGGAGAAGGGATATCTAAGAGAAGGATTAAAAGAGCAGGCAGTGCTGGTTTCTGTTTCAGGAAAGAATGAGAAAAAAGCGGAGGCGGTAAAGGCAGCAGCGGCGGCAAATGTGGAGGATGCTATTTCCCAAAACCAGGTGAGTGCAGTGGTTTACGACCAGACGATTCAGGTGACGAAAGAATTAGAGGAATTAGCTGAGACTTATCAGGTATCGGTGGGAAAGGCGGGTTTTATTGAACAGCTGGTACAGGAAAATGAAACCTTAAACCAGGATGCCAGAGCTTCCTATGAACGGATGATGAGCCAGTCGATGGAAGTGATTGCGCAGGAGATTAATGCAAATGCGTATGCGGTTAATGCTAAAGTAAACGTAATCCAGGTGGAACCAGCAGACGAAAAGAGTGCTGCACTTACCCAGAAGGACGAAAGCAGTAAAGAAGACAGCGGAAAATCACCTTCTTTGACAGAAAACGTAAGGAACGAGGCAGAAGGCACGAAAAAGGAAGAGGGAAAGAATAACAGCACACCGGAAACCAGGCAGCCTGAGACGGAATCGTATTCAGATAAGGAAAAGCTGCCTGCGGATAAGGAAAAGGGCACAGATAAAGAGGATGAAAAAGAGCCGGAGAAAGAAGGCGCAGAAAAAGAAGATACACAGGAAAATACCAGGGATAAGGATGTCGGAGATGACCAGGTAAATAAGGGGACCTCGAATGGGCAGATAAAGGATTCAGGTAAAACCGATAAGCAGGAGAATGGACAGATGCCTGAGGAAGAGGAATTCCCTGTTACAGAAAAGGATGAGCAGGAGTCTTTGGAAACAAAAGACCTGTCAAAAGAGACAGGAGAGGCTACTTCTTCCACTGTGGGAGCTGAAACAGAATCGCAGGAGCAGGAAGAAAAAGAAGACTCGGGAAATAAAGACAGCCTGGAGGGAGAGGAAGAAGATTTTTTTGTAAAGTATGGGCAGTCGGTGAAGGATGAGCTCTGGTTAGGTGCAAAAGATTCAACAGATAGTGCACAGGAGCTATCAGAAGGAGATGGTCCAGAGGATGAAAACACCATAGCGAAGATACCAGAAAATGAACCATTTTTAGAAAAAGAGCTGGAAGATGACACTTCGATAGAGGATAGGCCGGAAGAAGATAATTCTTTAGAGAAAGAAGCTGAAAGCGAGACGTTTGCAGAAAATGCGGCAGAAGGGGAAGCCTTTGTAGAAAACAGGCCGGAGGATAGCAAGACGACAGCAAAAATACCTGAAGATAAGGATGTCAAGGAAGAGATAACCCAATCTGAAGATGACATAAAAAGAATACCTGAACATGAAAATACCGAAGGAGAGGCATCTGAAGACAGTGATATGGTAGAAAAACAGCCGGAAGGCAGTGTTATGGCAGAAGAGCCGCCAGAAGATAATGACATGGCGGAAGAGTTGCCAGAAGATAATGCTGTGGCGGAAGGGCAGCCGGAAGATAGTGATACCGAAAAAGAGAAGTCGGAGGATGAGGATGCTGCCAGGAAAGAGCCAGCGGGTGATGATGCCGTCAAAGAGGAGTTCGGAGAAGGCAGGGCAGAGGAGACATTAAAACTGCCGGCAGACGAAACAGTGACAGCCAAGGAACCAGTGCCGGGAGAGAGTGCAGAAGGTGAGTCAGGTCACCAAATTATTCGGGTGAAGGTTGAAAAGAAGGTATGGAAGGAGCCGGAAGAACCAGTTTATGCTTCTCAGCTTTTAGGCTTTTCACAGAGCCGCCTTTTATGCAAAGGACCTGGGGTTTTCGACTTTATTATTGCCGATCCCGGAACAAAGGATAAAGAAGGAAAAGGCCCGGAAGATAATCAGGAAACATTAGAATCGGATGAAGCTTTTGTGTCGGAGGAGGATGACGAAGTTCTATTTCCTGACACAGAAGAGAATGAAGAAACTGAGGATGCTGTGGAGGAGTGGGAAGCTGAGATGGGAGAATGGCTTCACATCGGACCAGGTTATCATCAGTAAAGGCGAAATATAACAGAGCAATATGCACAAATAAGAAAGCTATTATCAGCTTGTGCATGTTGCTCTGTTTTTTTCTTTTCCATCTCCCATTTTTTGTCTGTAATGGAAGTAATAGTTAAATTTTAGTAAATAAAGGAAAAAATTTATAGAGAAAGTGTATACAATATTAATAAATTGGATAAAAATGTGAAAAGTTCTCTAAACAAATCACATAATTCTATAAAGCGATCACATAATTCCATGTACGATTCTGTACAAATTCCCTATAATATATCCATCAAATGCAACGAAAATGACGAATAAAGTGGTTTTAGGTGCATGGTTTTTTAAAAAACTCCATAAAAATCATGGGGTAAGAATCAACAAAAGGAATAGTGTTGCAACTAAAAAACGGAGGTGTTTTATGAAAAAGAAACTTTTATCAACAGCATTAGCAGGAATCATGGTTATGTCGTTAGCTGCCTGCGGCGGCGGTGGCGGGAACTCCGGCGGCGGAAGTGCCGATGGCGGTGACGCAGCAGGGGGGGCATCTTCCGGCGGCGATAAGGGAGGCACCATCACCGTAGCAATTTGGGATAACGGACAGAAGGCCGGCTTAGATCAGATTATTGCCGACTACACAGCAGCTACAGGAAACAAGGCAGAGATTCAGGTTATCACATGGGATCAGTATTGGACACTTCTGGAGGCGGGTGCTTCCGGCGGCGATATGCCTGATGTATTCTGGATGCATTCCAATGAAGTTCAGAAATACATGGAAAACGATATTCTTATGGATTTAACCGACCGTATCGCTTCCAGCGAGAAGCTGGAAATGGATAAATTCCCGGAGGACATCAAGAACCTGTATTCCTGGAACGGAAAAACCTATGCAATTCCCAAGGACGTAGATACGATTGCCCTGTTCTACAACAAGACCATGTTTGACGAAGCCGGCCTTTCTTATCCTGATGATTCCTGGACCTGGGATGATTTCTATGATGCAGCAGTAAAGCTGACCAAGGAAGACGGAAGCCAGTACGGTACGGCAATGAACCCATCCAATGAGCAGGACGGCTGGATGAATATTATCTACAGCATGGGCGGAAAGGTTCTGACCGACGACAAGAAGGCATCTGGATTTGATGATCCGAATACAATTAAAGCTATGGAATTCGTGCAGAAGTTAGTTGACAATGTAATGCCTCCGGCAACCGTTATGGCTGAAACCGGTACGGACGTATTATTAGGCTCCGGCAAGATTGCTATGTTAAGCCAGGGTTCCTGGATGGTTCCTCAGTTTAAAGAGCATGAGTACATTTCCGAAAACTGTGATGTAGCCGTTCTTCCTAAAGACCCGACAACAGGAAACAGAGTTTCCCTGTACAATGGTTTAGGCTGGGCAGTAAGCGCCAAGACCAAAAACCCGGATGCAGCCTGGCAGTTAGTTGAGTGGTTTGGAACCAAGGATATGCAGTTAAAGCAGGCACAGCTTGGTGTTACCATGGCAGCTTACGACGGCGTATCGGATGAATGGAAGAACAATACCGATAAGTTTGACTTACAGCCATTCCTGGATATGCGTGAGAATATCGTGTTCCGTCCGTCCACAAGAGCAACCTTAACCTGGTGGAATCCAATGTGTGAAACCTTTAAGGAAGCCTGGAACGGAAATATGCCGATGGCAGATGCCTGTGCACAGGTAACCCAGCAGATGAACGAGGCGATTTCGGCTGAGTAATCCCACAGAAGCAGTTGACAATGGTAGAATTTAACCGGTGAACAGTACAAAAATACATAGGATGCAGTGCACCGGATAAAAGGAAGAGATTAAAAATAAGAAGCAGGTGTTTGCAGGCTGTCTGCCAAAATCGATGCAGGCAGTCCGTAAACAGTCTTGAATGAGCAGGAGGGATAAGGAAAAATGAAATGGACGAGTCGTCAGAAAAATGAATGTATCTGGGGCTGGGCATTTATCTTGCCAACCATGATTGGATTGATTGTACTGAATATCTATCCCATTTTTAAGACCATTATCGAGAGTTTTTATAAAACGGGCGATTTCGGTAAGGGAAATACCTTTATCGGACTGGCGAACTATCAGAAGATTTTGGGTGACCCGGAAATTTGGCAGGCTTTGCTGAATACCTTTAAATATGCGATTGTAGAAGTTCCCTTCTCGATTGCCATTGCCCTGGTGCTGGCTGTATTGTTAAACCGCAAGATGATCGGCCGCGCTGCTTACCGTACCATCTTTTTCCTGCCGATGGTAGCCGCTCCTGCAGCTATCGCCATGGTTTGGAGATGGTTGTATAACTCTGAATTTGGTTTGTTAAACCACATGCTCGGAACCAAGACCAACTGGATTTCCAATCCAAGTATTGCCGTATTTGCGGTAGCCGTTATCGGTGTATGGTCAATTTTAGGTTATAACATGGTACTTTTCCTGGCTGGTTTGCAGGACATTCCAAAGGATTATTACGAAGCATCCAGTATTGACGGCGCAAATGGTATTTATCAGTTCTTTAACATCACCATCCCGCTGTTATCCCCCACGATTTTCTTCGTAGCAATCACCAGAGTTATCGGCGGCCTGCAGGTATTCGACTTAATCTTCATGGTTATGGATAAGAATAACCCGGCGCTCTACAAGACACAGTCCCTGGTATACTTATTCTATCAGGAATCTTTCGTTAATAACAATAAAGGTATGGGATCTGCCATCGTTGTATTCCTGCTGATTATCATTATGATTATCACAGTAATCCAGATGCAAGCGCAGAAGCACGTATACTACAATTAGGAGGTTGAAATTATGGAAAGTATGCAGCAAAAACAGAGAATGACCGCAGCAGGCATCCATATCCTGTTGATTTTAGTATCCATTACCATGCTGGTACCCTTTGTATGGATGGCATTGACGGCATTTAAGACCATTACCGAATCGACTTCCGTTGATCCCTTTGTTATTTTCCCAAGCAGCTGGAAGCCGGACAATTTCGCTACCGTAATTAATAACATGAATTTCCCGGTACTGTATGTCAATACGCTCCTGTTAATCTTAGGCCGTGTTGTCTGTGCCGTACTTACGGCAACCATGGCTGGCTATGCATTTGGCCGTCTGGAGTTTCCGGGACGAAACCTGATGTTCTCTCTTGTTATGTTCCAGATGATGGTTCCCGGACAGATCTTTATTATCCCGCAGTACTTAATGGTCAGCAGTCTGGGCGTTCTGGATACAATCTTTGCTTTGATTTTCCCAGGTATGGTAACGGCATTCGGAACCTTCCTGTTAAGACAGACCTACATGAGCCTTCCAAAAGATTTGGAAGAAGCAGCAAGACTGGACGGCTGCAATATCGGTCAGACCTTCCTGTTTATCATGGCTCCGCTTACCCGTTCCGGTATGGTATCTCTGGGCATTTTTACTGCAGTATTTGCATATAAAGACCTGATGTGGCCTTTAATCTGTAATCGTAATGTAATGACGCTTTCCGCAGCATTGGCAAAGATGCAGGGACAGTATTCCAATAACTATCCGCAGTTGATGGCCGCTTCTTTGTTAGCATGTATCCCAATGATCGTTCTGTATTTGATTTTCCAGAAGCAGTTCATCGAAGGTATTGCTACCTCTGGCGGTAAGCTGTAAGAAAAAAACATCCCCGCCGGGTTTTTCGGCGGGGTTTGCTTTCTGTGTTGTTTATTAAGCTGAATTTATTTTCCTACAGGGTGCAGACCGTGTGAAAACAGTAACATGCATCATGCCCGGCGTTCATTGCGGTAATTCTGCGGGCTGCATCCGAATCTTGTTTTAAATGTCTTTGAGAAGGTGAGCGGGTTGTCATAACCCACGGAGGAAGCAATTGTTTTGACAGGCAGGTTGCTTTCCGCCAGAAGCTTTGCACTTTCTTCCATCCTGAAGTTGAGCAGGTATTCCTGGGGAGAAACGCCTGTCAACTTCTTGAAGATGGAAGTTAAATAGGAACGGTTAATTCCTATATAATCCGCCAGCTGGGAAACACTGGTCTGCGCATAGTTTTTGTGAATGTAATCTATGGCATGTGCCACATAAATCTTGGGTGAATAGTCGTAATGAATGGTTTGCGGATAGCACTGGGTACTGTGAGATTCTACCAAAAGGCCGATAATCGAATAAAGAATACCAATTCGTTTAAGCTCATTGGCGTAGGTCAGTTCGGGAATACTTAAAATTTCTTCAACCAGGGTGGAAAAGGAGTCCGGTTTGACGATGGAGTCGCGGATATAAATTCCCTTGGGAAAACCTGCTTTTTCCATAAATGCAGACGCTTTCACACCGTCAAATTGAATCCAGGAGTAAGACCAGGGTGTATTTTTATCGGCCCAGTAGGTAAACTCGATTCCCGGCTGGAGCAAAAAAATCTGTCCTCTGGCAAGACGCGTGGTTGTTCCGTCAACTGCCAGATAGCCGCTTCCCGATGTGATAAAGTGAAGATGCCAGCCATTTCTTGTGTAAGGCCCAATGACCTTTGGGCTGTCAAAATGTTCTTCTCCGCAACAGATGATGTAAAGATCATTGGTCTGGCGGAGGTCGTAATCCAGAACCCGGTAATTCGCTGTTGCGAAAAATCCAATCTTTCGTTCGATTTCCATAAAATCCCCCCTTTTTTTGACATTTTTTGGTGTATTGCTTATTGTTTGCATAAATTGAACTAATTAAAATTATAATTCTTTTGTAGAAGAAATTCAATCTTTTTTTGATAAATTCGGGAAAGGATTCGGAAGAGGAATATCAGGCAAAGTGTTTCCCTTTTTATTTCTTGTCGATCCGACATAAAACCATTTAGAAAAAACAAAAAGCTATTGAAAAAAACAGTGATGATGTTAGAATGAAGCTTACAAAATAGCTGGACTAAGATTCTGGCGGACGTAGGAGAAGAATAGATATGGCAATTTTGTTTAATCAAGAAACACAGGTATTCACTTTACAGACAAAAAACTCTGCCTATCAGATGAAGGTAGCTGATTACGGCGTACTCCTTCACCTTTATTATGGAAAGCGCATTGACGACTGCGACTTGTCCTATTTGATTCAGCGTACCGATCGCGGGTTCTGCGGAAACCCTTATGAAATGCAGACAGACAGGACATTTTCTCTGGACTATTTTCCACAGGAATACTCCTGCTTCGGCATCGGCGATTATCGTACCGACTGCGTAAAGATTATAAATGCCAACGGAAGCTGCGCGGTGGATTATCGTTATCATTCCTACCGTATAGAAGAGGGGAAGTACAGCCTTCAAGGGCTTCCGGCATTTTACGGGGATAAAACCCAGGGAGAAACTCTGGTTATTGAAATGGAAGATAAAAACACGGGGATGAAGCTTGAACTGCTCTACGGCATCCTGTCTGAAGCAGATATGATTACCCGTGCGGCAAGGATTATCAATGATTCCACGGAAACCATCCATGTGATGCGGGCGATGTCCATGTGTCTGGATTTCCCTAATGATCAGCTTGACTGGGTGCATTTTTACGGCAAGCACACGATGGAAAGGGAATTTCAGCGAAGCCGCTTAATCCACGGGCGGCAGTCGATCTGCTCGGAACGCGGGACATCCAGTCATCAGCACAATCCTTTTGTGATTCTCTGTGATCCGATGACGTCGGAGGACTGGGGCGAGTGCTACGGCTTTGGCCTGGTGTACAGCGGTTCTTTCCTGGCTGAGGCCGAGGTGGATCAGTTTCACCAGCCGCGCCTTGTGATGGGGATTTCACCGGAAGAATTTAACTGGCAGCTAAAGCCTGGTGAGGATTTCCTGACCCCGGAGGCTGTGATGGTGTATTCGGAGGAGGGCTTTACCGGCATTTCCCATAAATTCCATTATGCCATAACCAATCACCTTCTCCGCGGAGAATGGAAGGATAAGCGCCGGCCCATCCTGATCAATAACTGGGAAGCAACCTACTTTGACTTTAACCGGGACAAGCTTTTGGAGATTGCCAGGGCAGCGAAGAACGTAAATATTGAAATGCTGGTGCTGGACGACGGCTGGTTTGGAAAGCGTGACAGCGATTTCAGCGGCCTTGGCGACTGGATTGTGAATGAAAAGAAGCTTGGCGGAACGTTAAAGGCTCTGGCAGAGGAAATTAATGCCATGGGACTGAAATTCGGCCTGTGGTTTGAACCGGAGATGATTTCCGAGGACAGCAACCTCTACCGCGAGCATCCTGACTGGGCACTGAGAATCCCCGGACGTCCGGGAAATGTGGCAAGAAGCCAGTTCGTCCTGGACTTCTCCCGCCCGGAGGTGGTGGACGGGATTCAGGAAATGATGTTTAAGATTCTCGATGAGGTCAATATTGAATATGTAAAATGGGATTTTAACCGCAGTATTTCCAATTACTTCTCTTCCGGGCTTCCCGTGGAGCGGCAGGGGGAGATTGGCTATCGTTATATGCTGGGATTATACAGGTTTTTGGAAAATCTGATTACCCGCTATCCTTATATTCTTCTGGAGGGATGCAGCGGCGGCGGCGGACGTTTCGATCTGGGTATGCTGTATTACAGCCCGCAGATTTGGTGTAGCGACGATACCGATGCCATCGAGCGGTTAAAGATTCAGTACGGAACATCCTTTGCTTACCCGGTTTCTACGGTTGGATCACATGTGTCTGCCTCACCGAACCATCAGACCAGGAGAAGAACGCCATTGGAAACCAGAGGAACTGTGGCGATGGCAGGAAGCTTTGGCTATGAACTCGATCTCAGCCGGATGACTGAAGAAGAGCAGGAAATCATCAGGCACCAGGTGGAAGAGTATAAGCAGAATTATGAACTCATCCATAATGGGAAGTATTATCGGTTAAGCAGCCCTTATGAGGACTGCAGGGCTACTGCCTGGGCATTTGTGTCCGAAGATAAAAAAGAGTGCCTGCTCTGCGCGGTGATAACAAAGCTGCAGGCAAACCCTGATGCGGTAATTATTAAGCTGAAGGGCTTAGAGCCTAAGCGCCGCTATCGGATCAGCGATAAGGTGTATACCGGAGAGGCTTTGATGTACGGCGGATATCTGCTCCCGATTCCAGATGAAGAATATCAGTCCTGGAGGTTTTATTTCAGGGCAGAGGAATAGGGGACAAATGGAAGGATTCTTGAGAAGCGTGTAAAGGATTTTTTTGGAGTTTTTTAAGAATTTTTTTAAGAATTTTTGAAATTATACTTGACCAGCGGGCATATTTGATGTATAATATGCTCGTTGTGTTGATGGGCTATCGCCAAATGGTAAGGCAACGGACTCTGACTCCGTCATTTCAAGGTTCGAATCCTTGTAGCCCAGTGTAAAGAGTTTTCCTTAGATGGAAGGCTCTTTTTATTTTTTATCATAAAAAATGCGGTGATTTTTCTAAAAGCTTTCGTATAATATTGAGGATTTGTGAATCTATGGATTTATGAATTTGTCTGCGAACGAAATGATCTAAATCTAAGAATTTTGTTAAAGGCTAATAAAAAAATAAATAAGCCACAGAAACCTGCGGCTTATTCTTCACTGGGCTACAAGGATTCGAACCTTGAAATGACGGAGTCAGAGTCCGTTGCCTTACCATTTGGCGATAGCCCATTATGCTATTTTGACAGCCATATAAGCGACTGCGAAGA
>CAJUDX010000008.1:14383-72779 GCA_910584785.1 uncultured Lachnospiraceae bacterium
TTATTATACTTATCTTTTTTGATTCGTCGCGAAGATTATTATACTTATCTTTTTTGATTCGTCGCGAAGATTATTATACTTATCTTTTTTCGATTCGTCAAGTGTTTTTTGCATTTTTTTAACTTTTTTAACTTGGCTGAAATTTTTTCTGCTGGCGATAACATACTCTGGACAATTGGCGGGGAATCATTTATAATAGTAATGATTTTTAATTTTCAGTTGAATGAAAGGTTTTGTAATATGTATCACTTTACCAGCCGTGTCCGTTACAGCGAAACTGGAGAAAATGGGCGATTGACTTTGACCAGTATCATTAATTATTTTCAGGACTGTTCTACATTTCATTCGGAAGACTGCCAGATTGGTCTGAAATATCTGGAAGGCCAGGGAAAGGCCTGGATGCTTTCTGCCTGGCAGCTGGAGATTCGGCGGTATCCGCGGTTGGGGGAGGAGATTATTATCGGGACGTGGCCCTATGGAAATAAAGGGATTTATGGTTATCGAAACTTTGTTCTTTTGGATAAGGACCAAAATGCCCTGGTGAAAGCCGATTCGTCATGGTTTTTGCTGGATCAAAAGAGCGGTATGCCCTGCCGGGTAAAAGATGAGGACGTAAAAGGCTATGGAAAACCGGGAGAGCCTTTGGCGATGGAGAAGGTTAGTGGAAAAATTAATCTTTCTTCAGCTGCGGTAAGATGCAGTCCGATTACCATTGCCCCGTATCATATTGACACGAATCATCATGTGAATAATGCCCAGTATGTAGAGTTTGCCAGGGAGGCAGCAGGTGTTTCGTTTCCCATTGCCTGGCTTAAGGTGGATTACCGCAGGGCAGCGTTTCTGGGGGATGTGATAGAGCCAAGGGTTGATGTCAGGCAGGGGGAGGCTGTGGCAGGGCTTTTTAATAAACAGGGAGAAGTTTGTGCGGTGGTGTGGATGAAATCAGGAAAAATCGAGGAAACCGGATAGAAGATGTACATTGGATGACAGGCAGCATGAGGGAGGAGAGTATGATTGAATTAGGGAAAGTGCAGGAGTTAGAGGTTGTCCGTATCAAAACATTTGGCGTTTACCTGAGTGAGGACAGCACAGGGAAAAATAGTGTGCTGCTTTCGAAAAAACAGGTTCCTGAAGGAATAAAGGTGGGAGACAGGCTTCAGGTTTTTATTTATAAGGACTCTGAAGATCGGTTGATTGCCACGACAGGGACGCCCAAGCTTCAGCTTGGGGAGTGTGCAGTGTTAACGGTTAAGGAAGTGGCAAAGATTGGTGCATTTTTGGATATGGGCCTGGAAAAGGACTTGCTTCTTCCCTTTAAGGAGCAGAGTCATCCGGTGAAAAAAGGGGAAGAATGTTTGGTTGCCTTGTATGTGGATAAAAGTCAGAGACTGGCAGCTACGATGGGGGTGTATTCCCATATGAGCAATGCGTCACCGTATCATGCTGAGGATGAAGTTAAGGGAAGAATTTATGAGATTAATGAAAAGCTTGGCGCTTTTGTTGCGGTGGATTACCGGTATTATGGACTGATTCCCAAAAAAGAGCTGTTTGATAATTACCGCGAAGGGGACGAGGTAGTCTGCCGGGTGATGAAGGTCAGAGAGGACGGCAAGTTGGATTTAAGTCCCAGGAAGAGGGCTTATCTGCAGATGGATTCGGACGCCGAAAAGGTGATGCAGGTTATTGAAGAGTTTGATGGTGTGCTGCCATTTAATGATAAAGCCAGCCCGGAGATCATTAAGCAGGAGTTTCATATGAGTAAAAACGCATTTAAGCGGGCAGTGGGACGACTTTTAAAGGAAGGTAAAATAAAAATCACAGAAAAAACGATTGAGCGATTATAGGAGGAAGACGTGGACCCGATAGATTATTATAATAAGTATGCAGCAAAAGTATTTGAGGATACAGTGGATCAAAATATGGAACCAATTACTAGAGAATTTTTGGCACTTTTAGATGAGGGCGATACGATTCTGGATATGGGCTGCGGTTCCGGGCGGGACAGCCTGACGTTTTATGAGCTGGGCTATGATGTAACACCGCTGGATGCTTCGGAAGAAATGTGCAGACTGGCTGAGATACATACTGGTCTGGATGTATTGCAGATGAGCTATGAGGAGATGGAGTTTGACGGGGCATTTGATGGCGTCTGGGCCTGCGGCGCTCTGATTCATCTTCCCAAGGAAGAGCTTTCCGGCATTTTTTGCCGGGTGGCGAAGGCACTGGATGAGGAAGGTGTTTTTTATCTCTCCATGCGTCTGGGCGATTTTGAGGGCTTCCGAGGTGAGCGATATTTTAGCTGTTATTCTGAAAAAGAGCTGCGTTCTTACCTGGAGGCAGACGGATTCTTTCGTGTGGAAAAGGAATGGATTACCAGGGATGTCCGCTCGAACCACCCGGATACCCAGTGGATTAATGTATTGGCAAGGAAGCGTTAAATGTGGAAGAAGGTTCCTAAGGATGAGGCGGTCAGGATGGTTGACTGCCTTTTTCTTTTTTGCTGGTTGAAATCCATATCATCCCAAAGGGAATTGAATTAAGATTTGAATTAAGTATACCTGAAAGGGTATATTGTTAAGTAAGACATACAATTTTGTGAAGTGTGTACAGAATGGAGGAAATGATGAAGAAAAGAGCAGCAGCGACAGATTATGTCTTAATGGTGCTGGGAGCATTTATTATGGGGTTTGCCATTAAAAATATTTATGATCCGGTAAAATTGGTAACTGGAGGGGTGTCTGGTATTGCAATTATTATCAAGGATATGCTGGGGATTCCTTTGTGGCTGACCAATACCCTGTTAAATGTACCGCTATTTTTAGCTTCCTACCAGATTAAAGGATGGAAATTTATTAAGCGGACCTTTGTGTCCACGGCAGCCCTTTCTCTTTCCCTCTATGTTCTGCCGGAGATGCATATGATGCCTACGGATGATATGCTGTTGTCTGCTCTGTTTGGGGGATTAATCAGCGGTGTGGGGACAGGACTGGTATTTATGGCAAATGCGACAACCGGGGGAACCGATATGCTGGCAGCATTGATACAGAAGGTAATGCCGCATTACAGCGTGCCGCAGATTATGCAGGTTCTTGATGCGGCAATTGTGGTGGCTGGGGCAGCGCTTTTTGGCATACGCCCGGCGCTGTATGCTTTAATTGCCATTTATGCTGTAGCCAGGGTGTCGGACGGGATTTTAGAGGGACTTAAGTTTTCAAAAATGGTTTATATTATTTCAGACAGCAGCCGGGAGATTTCAGATGTAATTATGGAACGCCTGGATCGGGGGGTGACAGGTATTCAGGCAGAGGGAATGTATTCCGGTGATGATAAAAAGATGCTTTGTTGTGTGGTTTCAAAAAAGGAAATCAGTCAGATTAAGGAAATCGTCCGGGAAATTGATTTGAGGGCTTTTGTTATCGTTAATGATGCCAGAGAAGTGCTGGGAGAGGGCTTTATCGAATATTGACAAGGGGTATTTAGATTTTCTTACGAAATTTTGACATTTCGGATACTTTTTCTTTTTGATGTACAGATTAGCCAAAAAGAAAAATTCCTTTTTGGCTATTTCAAGTATAGTAAAAAAAGTAAATTTTTTGTATGATTATAGCATGAAGATAAAAGCGCTCCGGTGGGGGCCGGAGGTTTACTATCTTGATGAACTAATTAAAATGTAATTTTTGAGAGAAAATAGGAGGATCGGTAATGGCTAGTTTATCGTTAAGACATGTTGAGAAAAGGTATCCAAACGGATTCGTTGCAGTTAAGGATTTCAATTTGGAAATTGCGGATAAGGAATTTATTATTTTCGTAGGACCATCTGGATGTGGTAAGTCTACTACTCTGCGTATGATTGCCGGTCTGGAGGATATTTCTTCTGGTGAATTGTACATTGATAATAAACTGGTAAACGATGTTGAGCCAAAGGATCGCGATATTGCAATGGTATTCCAGAACTACGCTCTGTATCCGCATATGTCCGTTTATGACAATATGGCATTCGGCTTAAAGCTGAGAAAGACGCCAAAGGATGAAATTGATAAGCTGGTTCAGGAAGCGGCAAGAATCCTTGACCTGTCTCATCTGTTAGACAGAAAGCCAAAGGCTCTTTCCGGTGGTCAGAGACAGCGTGTTGCTATGGGTCGTGCTATCGTTCGTAGCCCGAAGGTATTCTTAATGGACGAGCCGCTGTCCAACCTGGATGCAAAGCTGAGAGGCCAGATGCGTGTTGAGATTTCCAAGCTGCATCAGAGACTGGAAGCAACCATTATCTACGTAACACATGACCAGACTGAGGCTATGACTCTGGGTACCAGAATCGTTGTTATGAAGGATGGTATTGTTCAGCAGGTAGATTCTCCTCAGAACTTATATGATAAGCCAACCAACAAGTTCGTTGCAGGCTTTATCGGCGCTCCTCAGATGAACCTGGTTGACGCTTCAGTAGCGAAGGACGGCGCTGATGTTACTCTGACTTTTGATAATAATACAATTGCACTGCCGGCAGATAAGGCGAAGAAGCTGGAAGCTGCAGGTTATGTAGGAAAGACCGTTACCATGGGTATCCGTCCTGAAGATTTACACGATGATGATGCATGGCTGGCAGCTAATCCAAAGGCCGTATTTTCTGCAACCATCCGTGTATACGAAATGCTGGGTGCAGAAGTTTACTTATACTTCAACCTTGGCGAGACCAACTGTACTGCTCGCGTAAACCCACGTACCACAGCAAGACCTGGCGATACCATTAAGCTGGCTATGGACTTAACCAAGATCCATGTATTTGATAAGGACAGCGAAAACGTAATCCTGAATTAATTTCAGAAATATTTAAAATAGATGAAAATTAAAAAAAATAAAGCAGGCGATGTGATACTCGCTTGCTTTTTTTAATGGTTTGCATTAATATAGTATACAGGAAAAGTTTTTCAGAAAATAAAAAATAAGGAGAGAATGGTCATGATTTCAAATCAGATACTTCAGACAACGATTGAGGGATTAAAAGGAATTACACGAATTGATTTGTGCATTTGCGATACTGAAGGTAAAGTGCTGGCCACTACTTTTAATGATGCGGAAGAGTATGAAAACTCTATCCTGGCGTTCGTTGACTCTCCAGCAGACAGTCAGGTAATTCAGGGCTATCAGTTTTTTAAGGTTTTTGATGAGCATCAGCTGGAGTATATTCTGCTGGCAAAGGGCGGCAGTGACGATGTATATATGGTAGGAAAGCTGGCTGCTTTCCAGGTGCAGAACCTTTTGGTGGCCTATAAGGAGCGTTTTGATAAGGACAACTTTATTAAAAACCTGCTGTTGGACAACCTGCTTCTGGTGGATATTTACAATCGGGCAAAGAAACTTCATATCGAGACAAATGTAAAGCGCGTGGTCTATTTAATTGAGACACAGCATGAAAAGGATGTTAATGCACTAGAGACGGTGAGAAGTCTCTTTGCAGCTAAGACGAAGGACTTTATTACAGCAGTAGATGAGAAGAGCATTATTTTAGTTAAGGAAGTTAAACCAGGCGAGACACATGAAGAACTGGAGAGAACAGCAAGCACGATCTTAGATATGCTGAATACGGAAGCAATGACAAAGGTGCATGTGGCATTTGGCACAGTGGTCAATGAGATTAAAGAGGTTTCCCGTTCGTACAAAGAGGCGAAGATGGCGCTGGATGTAGGGAAGATTTTCTATAGCGGGAAAAATGTGGTGGCTTATGCACATTTGGGAATCGGGCGCTTGATTTATCAGCTTCCTCTGCCGCTGTGCCGGATGTTTATTAAGGAGATTTTTGACAGTAAGTCACCAGATGATTTTGATGAAGAGACATTGACAACGATTAATAAGTTTTTTGAAAATAGTTTGAATGTCTCGGAGACTTCCAGGCAGCTGTATATTCATCGGAATACGCTGGTTTACCGGCTGGATAAGCTTCAGAAGAGTACGGGGTTGGATCTTCGGGTATTTGAAGATGCGATTACGTTTAAGATTGCTTTGATGGTAGTGAAGTATATGAAGTATATGGAAAGCTTGGAGTATTAAGAAATTAACGCAGGCAGGGCCTATTCCATAAGGAATCCCTTATATAACGTCCGCTGAGTTCTATGCAGAGCGAAAGTGTAGTGACGTTGGAATAGGCTTTGCCTGCGCGGACGGATTTAATATCAAATCATAAACTTTTCGAAAAAGTATACCTTATCGGACGAAGTCCGCCTGCCCGAAGGGCTCTGTGTTTGCGAGTGCCTGGAAAGGTATACCTTATCGGACGAAGTCCGCCTGCCCGAAGGGCTCTGTGTTTGCGAGTGCCTGGAAAGGTATACCTTATCGGACGAAGTCCGCCTGCCCGAAGGGCTCTGTGTTTGCGAGTGCCTGGAAAGGTATAGTTTGAAAAATCCGGGAGATACTATTTTTTATGTTGAGGAATATGGATGTTAACTAGATGATAGAAGTAATTCAATGAATCGATGATGCCAGATGGGAGACATAGACTTGGAGAGTAAAAGTAAATTTTGGAAGGGTGTTTTAGTTGGTGTGTTGGTTACGGCGTTTGCCGGGCTGATTGTGGTTGGTGGGGCCGCGGGGATTTTTCTTATTGGAAGAAGTGTGATGGATAACCGGGCACAAGTGCAGTCTCTGGCAGAAGGGGCGGATAACGGGGGCACACCGGAGATTAATTGGAGCCAGGTGGAGGTAAAGTCCAGGCGGCTTCAGGCAATTATTGAAAGTTATTTCCTCTTTGATAAGGATAATCACAGGATGGAGGAGTTTATTTATAAGGGGTTGGTAGCAGGGCTTGATGATCCGTATTCGGTTTATTATACGAGGGAAGAGTTCGAGGATTTGATGGAGGATACGACAGGAGAATACTGCGGTATTGGGGCTCTGGTTTCAAAGAGTATGACGACGGGGGTGGTTTCCATTTCGAAGGTATTTAAAGGGACACCTGCGGAGGAAGCTGGACTGCGGTCAGGCGATATTTTCTACGAAGTGGACGGTGTGGAAGTGACAGCCGATTTGGATTTGGATATTTTGGTTAAGCAGCATGTTAAGGGGGAGGAAGGGACAACGGTTCATTTAAAGATGTTTCGCCCCAGTGTGGAGGATTATGTAGAGTTTGATGTGGTGAGAAGGCAGATCGAGGTTCCCACGGTTGAAAACAGGATGCTGGCGGCGGATGTGGGATATATTTCGGTTTCGCAGTTTGATGAGGTGACGACGCAGCAGTTTAAGCAGGCGATTGATTCCATGGAAAAGCAGGGGATGAAGGGACTGATTATTGACCTGCGTGGGAATCCGGGAGGCGTTTTGGATGTGGCTGTGGATATGGTGGATTACCTTCTTCCTGATGATATAACCAAGTATGCGAAGGGGGCAGGCAGTACGCTTGTGGTATCAACGGCAGATAAGAATGAAGAGGGAGAGAGTTATTATTGCAAGGATGGGCATGAAGTGGATTTCCCGATTGTGATTTTGCAGGATGGAAATTCTGCCAGTGCTTCGGAAGTGTTTGCTGGGGCCATGCGGGACTATGGTCAGGCAAAGTTAGTGGGGACGACCAGTTTTGGAAAGGGAATTGTCCAGTCGCTGCTGCCTTTGGGTGATGGATCGGCGATTAAGATTACGACAGCGCATTATTACAGTCCAAGCGGGTTTGATCTGCATGGTGTGGGATTAGAGCCGGATGTGGAGATTGTATTTGAATATCCAGAGGATTTAGAGGAAGGTGAAGAGCTGACCGATGCGATGGATAATCAGTTGCAGAAGGGAATTGAAGTGCTGCGGGGAATGATAAAGTAAGGGAGTTAATCCCTGAAATGTATGACAAATAAAAAAGGGGCGGCTGCAAAATAATGACTGAGTACATGATATACGGCAGAAACTACAAGCGTTTCATCCATATATTGTGTATCAACCGCATTTTGCAACAGCTCCTTTTTTCTATGCCTGAAGGGTAAATCGTTTGTTTAGATTGTGTTCAGTAAGGCTTTAAAGTCCTGAACAAACTGGTGTATGGCCTCTTCTCTGGTTGCCCAGGAAGTGACGAAGCGAACAATGGTGTGAGTTTCGTCGTAGGGGCCAATGTCCTGGAATTGGTAGTTTTCCCGAAGCTTGGCAATAAGAGAATTGGAGAGAATCGGGAACTGTTGGTTGGTGGAAGAATCCGAATCCAGGGGGATGCTGCATTCTAAGAAGGCTTTTTTTAAGATTGCCGCCATTTTATTGCTGTGGGCTGCCATATCATAGAGGAGGTTATTTTGGAACAGCTCCTCAAATTGGATGCCTAACAGGAAACCTTTAGCGAGCATAGCGCCTTTTTGCTTCATCATATAGCGGAAATCCGGTTTTAAATCAGGGTGGGTAATAACTAAGGCTTCTCCGAATAAAGCACCATTTTTGGTTCCTCCAATATAGAATACATCGGTAAGGCGGGCAATGTCAGCCATAGTCAAGTCGTTGATTTCGCTGGTCAGTGCAGCACCCAGGCGTGCGCCGTCTAAGAAGAGATAGAGATTCTTTTCATGGCAGTATCCAGAGAGGGCCTCCAGCTCGGCAAGGGTGTATTGGGTGCCGATTTCAGTGGAATTGGAGATATAAACCATTTTTGGCTGTACCATATGTTCATCGGTATGGAAGTCAAGGGTTTTCTGGATAAGCGAGGGTGTCAGTTTACCGTCAGGGGAAGGCTGAAATAAAACCTTATGCCCGGTGGATTCGATTGCGCCGGTTTCATGTACGTTGATATGTCCGGTTTCTGCGGCAATGGCTGCCTGATGCGGGCGCAGGGCGGAGCTGATAACAAGAAGATTTGTCTGTGTTCCGCCGACAAGCAGGTGAATATCGACATCATCTCGTTTGATTTCCTGTTTTATTAATTCGCGGGCATGCTGGGAGTGGGTATCCATGCTGTAGCCGGTATTTTGTTCCTGGCTGGCTTTAAGCAGGGCTTCCATAATCCGCGGATGTGTGGCTTCGCTGTAGTCATTGTTAAAGCAATACATGTTGATTTCCTCCTTGTACATGTACTCTAAGGATTTGTGGGGCTGAGTACATGATTAAGGCTATCATAACATGAATAAAGGCGGAAAGGCAAGACTCGTCGTGTATTTTGCACAAAAGTTTCTGTCAATTATGGTGCAGCGGTCTGCTGCATACAAAAATTAGGGGAAAGAAAGTGTTGACGTTGTGTAGGGCTGGTGTTATAGTGTTCAATACGGGTAAAGAAGGACGGTTGCTGGCGCCGGATGCATCGGCATATTCACTGGAATTTAGGCCGGGATGCCTGTCTGAAGATGATGTGGTCAGTACATTGGATTTAGCTTGGCGCAGGAAGGTTTGACTAAGGAGAATGGATGGGTTCAGGCGATTGTTACTGGACAAAATGGAGGTTTTTATGAAAGAGACAGGGATTGTTACAGACAGTCACAGCAGTATAGGACAGGAGAAGGCAGAGGAGTTGGGAATTATGGTTCTTCCTATGCCTTTTTATATTGGTGAGGAATGTTTTTATGAGGGAGTGACACTTTCGCGGGAGAAATTTTTTCAAAAACTGGATTCCGGTGTGGAAATTACGACGTCGCAGCCTTCGCCGACAGAGGTGATGAAGCTTTGGGACAGGGCATTGGAGGAGTATAGGACGATTTTGTATTTGCCAATCAGCAGCGGGTTGAGCGGTTCTTGTGAAACAGCAGAAATTTTAGCACGGGAAGAATCCTATGAGGGACGTGTTTTTGTGGTGGATAACGGCAGAGTTTCCACACCGCTGCACCGTTCCGTTTTGGATGCACTGGAATTAGTGGATGAGGGATATTCTGCGGCAGAGATTAAAGAAATATTAGAAAAAAGTAAGATGGATATGGTAATTTACATTGGCGTGCAGACCTTGGAACATTTAAAGCGGGGCGGAAGAATTACTCCGGCGGCAGCTGCTTTGGGAAGTGTTTTAAATGTAAAGCCGGTGTTAAAGCTGGATGTGGGAAATCTGGATGTTTTTAAGAAATGCCGGGGATTTGCCAAGGCGAAAAAGACGATGCTCGAGGCAATAAGGTATGATATGGAAACTAAATTTGCAGAGGCATTATCCAGGGGAGAGATTACCATGATGGCAGCTTCGAGTGCATCAGAGGAGGAAACGAAAGCCTGGGTAAAGGAAATCGAAGAAGCATTTCCCGGTATGCCTGTGCTTTCGGACTATCTGTCCATGGGTGTTTCCTGTCATATCGGCTATGGTGGCCTGGGCATCGGCTGTGCCTGCCGTCCGAAGCGGACTGGCAGGAAATAGGCAAAGCCCTGCCTATCGCTACGACATGTGTCTGCAGAGACGGCAGGAAATCGCGTGAAAATCAGATAATTAAAATTTCTTCCTGGACAGGGCCGTAAATCTTAATCTGCTTATCTAACGTGATGTGAACGTCGTATTCCAGGCGCACGCCATAGGTTTCGGTGTAAATACCGGGTTCAACGGAAAACATGGTTCCTGGAAGCAGGCTGCGGTCATCATGGGTTTCAAAATCGTCCAGATTTGCACCGATACCGTGGCAGTTGTGTCCAATGTTATGACCAGTTCGATGCATGATGCATGATGCCAGTTGTTCTTTTTCAAAATAAGAACGAAGCAGGGCATCGACATCACAGCCGCGTAAGGGGAGGTTTTCGTCTAGTTGTTTGCGTATATAGTTTAAGGCGAGTTTGCGTGCGTGGTTTACCGTATTAAACAGCCGCTGGTATTCCGGGTCAATATCGGGTCCGATATTCATACACCAGGAAATATCATAATAAACGGCATTTTCTTCTGGAAGCCGTCCAGCGATGTCGATAATAAGACGGCTGCCTTCCTGAATAGGCCTAGAACTCTCTGGGGAAGGTTCATAGCCGGGGTTGCAGGCATGTTCATCGATACCAAAAAACGGAGGTGAATCCATGTAAATAGGTTCGCTGGCAATCAATTCCTGCATTTTTTTAAGAAGCATCCATTCATTAATCGGTGTTTGACTGTCCAGGCTTTGGCGAATCCACTGAAACGTTTTATCGAGAATCCGATGGATAATGATGCCGGCCCGCTGATGGGAATCGATTTGAGCTTTAGTTAATACCGCGCCAAAATGCTGCAGCAGATCGGCAGAAGATACCAGTTGAACGTCAAAGGTTTTCAGATAGTCTATCAGACCGGCATCCATGGAACTGACGGTGGGGACATTGCCGTCCGGGGAGTACTGGCAGGCGATGCGTCCATCTTTGGGAAGAATGGAAAAAAGAGCATCTTTCTGTCCCCGTATTCCCTGGTAGAGGATTTTTTTCCCCGGAAGATGATCCAAAAGAAGCGGTTCAATGGCTGATAAAAGTTTTATCGGCTCTCCCCTGACCGGAATATAGTAAAACAGGCGGCGGGTGCACTTTCTTTCGGTTAAATCCAGGAAATCCTGGGAGATAAAGTCATGACCGTGAAAATCTGTAAACAGCCAGCCGTCGAGCCGGGAGGTTAAGAGAAGGTGCTGGATTTTTGCCAGATCCATAGGGATTCATCTCCTTTATTTGTGCGCAATGCGGTGATAAGCAGAGGTAATGGGCACATAGAGAAGCATGATGCCGATAACCGTGAAAACTGCATTAATCATGGTCGCCGGAATGGAGGAAATCTCAGCAACCAGTGCGGCGTTTAAGGAACTTCCCAAAAGAATCAGTTCAGCTACAGACCAGATAAAATCCACTACAATATTTGTAATTCCATAGACTGCGGCACAGATAACTGCGTACAGATATTCTTTCTGCTTATTGCCCGCGGCACGTTTTTTCATCGCGGCAAACAGGGCGCCGACAAACAGGCATTTGATGATGGAACTGACAAATACATTGGGAATGGAATGAAGGTAGCCGTTTAATAAGTCAAAAATAACCAGCCCTAAAACGGAAGCAATCGCTGAGCGCCGCCCGCCCAGGCAGATAACTGCCAGCATAACAAAAATATGACCAAAATGTAAAAACGGTGTTCCCACAGCCGCGGGAAGAGGAATCCTGAAGGACTGGATGCCTAAAAAGATTACTGCGGCAAAAAAAGCGGTCATTACTGTGGAAGTGATATTGATTGAAGATTCAGGGTTTATGGAGTGGGAAGAAAGCCCTGCTGCTGATTTTCCATAACGCATTGTAAATACCTCATTTCTTTAAAATTTGCCTTTGGTTTGTTTTATCATGTGCTGTATTTTGTTTTACCATGTGCTGCATGATGATAATTATCGTCGGCATCCGGTTTTGTGGGGGATGGCGGATGCTTTGTTCTTAAGGCAGAGTATAGCATTAATTTGGAATGGTTCATATAACCAGTTTTTAATTATTTTATCAGTCCAGTTGGAAGAGAAATGGAAGGGAGAGAAGGAAATGATTGATCTGCAATATGCAAAAGAACGGTTTGTAAATTACCTGGAAGGCTATGACCGAAAGGATGATAAAATTCATCTGAAAGAGGTTCATACCTTCTGTGTCCTTAATGCTGCGGACGAGATTTGTAACGGGGAAGGGATGAAAGAAGAGGATCATCGGCTGGCTCTTTTGATTGCGCTTCTTCATGATATTGGGCGGTTTGAGCAGCTCAGGCAGTTTGGCAGTTTTAATGACCAGCTGTTCAATCATGCAGATTTTGGCGTGAAGGTATTGTTTGAGGATGGGATGATTAGGCAGTTTATTGAAGATTCGCAGTATGATTCTGTGATTCAAAAGGCAATCAAGTATCATTCCCTGTATTCTCTTGATGCAGTAGACGGATTAACGGAGAGGGAAAGGCTGCACTGTCAGATTATCCGGGATGCTGATAAACTGGATAACTTTCGGGTAAAGGATACGGAACGGGTGGAAACCCTGTTTGATACACCGGAAGAGACCGTGGAGATGGAAGAGATCAGCCCAGTGGTGCTTGCCGCTGTGAGAAACCGAAAAAGTGTGGTTTCCGGGGAGCGGGTAACACACCTGGACTGCTGGGTTTCCTATCTGGCATTTATTTTTGATTTGAATTTTGCCACCAGTGTTCGGTGGATTTTAAAACAGGATTATCTGAACCGGAATATTGATCGTATAAACTATAAAAATCCGCAGACGAAGAAGGCGATGGAAGAGATTCGTGAAATTTGTAATGCTTATCTTCGGGAACGGGCGTAGAATAACGAAAAAAAGGGAGCGGATTCTTCCGCTTCCTCTTCTTTTGGTCGCCTTATAATAAAATAATATTGTTTTTCCTGCATTCTTCCCGCATCTCCTTCGTCCAGATGCTTGCCTGAACCTCGCCGATATGGGCACGGTTTAACAAAAGCATACATAACCTGGACTGACCGATGCCGCCGCCGATGGTATAGGGAAGCTCTCCATTTAACAGCATACGATGATAAGGAAGGTTTTTGCGTTCTTCGCAGCCTGCTTTTTTTAACTGCTCCTCCAGGGCTTTTTCATCGACGCGAATGCCCATGCTGGAGATTTCCAGAGCACAGTTTAAGGTGTCATACCAGAACAGGATATCGCCGTTTAAACTCCAGTCATCATAGTCCGGGGCGCGTCCGTCGTGGGGTTTTCCGTTGGCAAGCTTATCACCGATCTTCATTAAGAATACGCAGCCCAGTTCCCTGGTAATCAGGTTTTCGCGCTCCTTTGGTGTTTTGTCCGGGTAGCGCTCTTCCAGTTCCTGGGTAGTAATAAAGTGGATTTCGTCGGGCAAGTGTTTTACAGCCTGAGGGTATTTGTACCATACTTCGTGTTCCATGTGCTTGATGATTTTAAAAAGCTGGCGTACCACAGACTGCAAGGTTTCCATGGTGCGCTCTTCTTTGGTAATAACCATTTCCCAGTCCCACTGATCAACATAGCAGGAATGAAGATTATCCATCTCTTCATCGCGGCGGATAGCGTTCATGTTGGTATAGAGTCCTTCGCCGGGCTTGAAGCCGTATTCTTTTAAGGCCATGCGCTTCCATTTGGCAAGGGAGTGAACGACCTCTAAGGTTTCGCCGGGAATGCCCAGCATATCAAAGGCTACAGGGCGTTCTACGCCGTTTAAGTCATCGTTTAAACCGCTGCTTTTTTCGACAAAGAGCGGGGCCGAGATGCGCTCGAAATGCATTTCCCGTCCAAGCTCTTTCTGAAAGGTGTCCCGGATATATTTGATTGCATCCTGGGTTTCCCTGATGGTTAAGTGGGGATCATAGTGATCCGGTAAAATAAGTGCCATAGATTTTTCCTCCGATTTTGTTTCGATTTTTTGTTCCGATTTTTGCTTCGTTTTTCCTTACTGTGAAAGTTCACCGCCGATTAGGCGGTTTAAGTTCAGGTATTCCAAGTGCGCCCAGCAGATTTTCATTTATGGTGGTATGACCGCTTGTGGGCGCATGAAGGTTTATAAAGAAATACGTACTGCTGCATGAAAAACTCTTTACTATGGTAGCACTTACCGGGAATTGGCGCAACTGTTTTGCCAAGATTCTTGCAAAAAAAGGCGTTTGGCGGTATACTTTTTCTTAGAATATGGCAGAAGTGTCAAAATGTTTTTTGCCGCTTCGTATGATTTAGGCGATTTTCATGGATTTTGCCTGCTGCTGTGAATGTGTGAACAATAACGATTTCTTCGAACAGAAAAAAGATAAGGAGCTGTTGGGGATGAAAAGTGCAATGACACAAGAAAAACGCTATGAGATGATGATAAATATGCCGGTTTCCCGCCTGATTCCAAAGCTGGCGGTGCCGACGATTATCAGTATGCTGGTAACGGCGGTTTATAATATGGCAGATACTTTTTTTGTCAGCCGGATTGGGACAAGCGCGTCGGGCGCGGTGGGAATTATTGCTTCACTGATGTTTATGATCCAGGCGATTGGGTTTACGTTTGGTATGGGCAGCGGGAATTATATTTCGCGTTCCCTGGGGGACCAGGACGGGAAGGAAGCGACAAGGGCAGCGGCGACGGCATTTTTCAGTGTGCTGATCATCGGGATGCTGATGATTGCAGTTGGGGTGCCGCTGATGAAGCCGCTTGTCTATCTTCTGGGGGCAACGCCCACAATTGCGCCATATGCGATGGAGTACATGCGCTATATTTTGTATGCCGCGCCGTTTATGCTGTGTTCTTATGTGATGAATAATATTCTCCGGTCGCAGGGGATTGCGCTTTATGCGATGTTTGGGATTACAGCGGGCGGAATAT
The DNA here is from genome assembly GCA_910584785.1 of uncultured Lachnospiraceae bacterium. Taxonomy (GTDB): domain Bacteria; phylum Bacillota; class Clostridia; order Lachnospirales; family Lachnospiraceae; genus Caccovicinus. The sequence continues at coordinate 29,562 of CAJUDX010000008.1, forward strand.
TAAATATGATTCTTGACCCGATTTTTATTTTTAAATTCCACATGGGGATTGCAGGGGCAGCCGTAGCGACGATGATAAGCCAGATAGTGAGTTTTGTGATTTTGCTCTGCCAGTGTAATCTGCGGGCGGGCAGCATCAAGATTTTGCCTTCGCAGTTTTCACCATCGTTTAGAATGTACGGGATTATCTTCCATGCCGGGCTTCCCTCGCTCTGCCGCCAGGGTCTGATGAGTATTTCTTCGGTGGTATTAAACTTTGCTGCAGGCCCTTACGGGGATGCGGCGATTGCGGCAATGTCGATCGTTTCTCGGTTTATGATGTTTATTAACTCCGGTCTGATTGGCTTTGGACAGGGCTTTCAGCCGGTGTGTGGATTTAATTTCGGAGCGAAACGCTATGACCGGGTAATGGAGTCGTTTTGGTTCTGTGTTAAGGTATCTGTTGTGGTGCTGACGGCTCTGGGGGCCATGAGTTTTGTGCTGGCAAGGCCGATTATTGCAGCGTTTCGAAAAGAGGACCTGGAGGTTATTGCCATCGGGACAAAGGCTCTCAGGCTTCAGCTTTTAACGATGCCGATTCAGGCGTGGATTATTATGTGCAATATGCTTACCCAGTCGATTGGGTACGGTTTTCGGGCCTCTCTGGTGGCGATGGGGCGGCAGGGAATATTTTTAATCCCGTCATTGCTTTTGCTTCCTTTAGGTTTTGGGCTTTTGGGTGTGCAGATGGCTCAGCCGATAGCGGATGTCTGTACCTGTGCGCTGGGGACCGTGATTGTTGTGGGGGTTTTACAGGAGTTTCGGAAAAATGGATGGATATAAGAAAATAATCATAAATAATGCAGGGAGAAGTGTATGAGCAGGTCTATTCTTGAACTTTATAATCATATTAGTGTACAGCAGTATAAAACGGATATGGGGTTTAAAGCATTAGTAGAAGGAGTACATAATAATTTATTTGTTATTCCAGAATATCAGCGGAAATATCGGTGGAGCAAAACGCAGGTTGAAGAACTGGCATCATCCTTGATTCGGGATCTTCCTATTCCGCCAATCTATACTTATCGAAATGAAAATGGTCAATTGGAGATACTTGATGGTCAGCAGAGGGTAATGAGCCTTTATTTTTATTATATCGGAAAATTTTTTAAAAATGAAAAAATGAGTGTGTTTGATTACCAGGAGATCGATGTAGAATCAGCTGGCAATTTTGTGGCAGCACTTGAAAAAAAATATGAAATTATTCCGACAGAATTTTACATGCATATAGGGGATGAAGTATGTGATATCACGTATCAAAATCTGCCTGTTGCTTTGAAGCGAAAAGTAGACTATTTGGTTATTTCGGTAGTAGAAGTAAAAATATCCAATCAGGATAAGAAAGACGAAATATTACATAAGATATTTGCAAATTTAAATAGCGACGGAGAAAAATTATCTTATCAGGAGTTGAGAAATGGAATTTATCCATGTGCATTTAACAGAGCAATGAAAAAAATCAATGAAAAAAATGAAGCTTGGGTTAAATTAAGGGGAACTGTAGATAATAAAGGCAGAGATTTAGAAATGTTATATCGATTTTCTGCATTAAAAACTTATGTTATTTATACAAGCAAGGATGGATATAAGATTGAAGCTTATAAATATTCTATAAAAGAAATGCTTGACCGATTTGCAGAGAAAGCATTTTCGTTTAGAAACAGTGAAATTATTGAATATGTTAACAGTATTGAAACGTTTATTTCCAGGTTGAAAATATCAAGAAAATATTTTTCAAAGACGACATTAATAGAAGGCTTGTATGTGGTTGTTGAAACGAAAAATATCCGATGTAATATTACTGATGAAATTTGTGAAGAAATATTAGAAAAAGATTCTTTTAAAAACTCAACGACAGGTGGGACGATATCCATAACAAATATGAATAAAAGGTGGAAGGGGATATATCGTGTGTTATCAAAATACAATGAATGAATTAATTGGATTTCTGCAAAAAAGAGAATTGCCTTATAGCGATACGATTCTGATTGGCGATAATTCAAGTGGGAAATCGGAACTTTTAAAAAGACTTTTGATAAAATCGGATTTTTCACAATGGTATTTGATTGATTCAGTAAACCGATATTTTAATGTAGGGCAAATTTATAAAGGGAATACAGAACTTCGATTTTATGAAGCGATAACCGAACACAGAGTGATGGAGGATAATTATAATCTGAAAGATAGTTTTTATTATCAGGGGGTTCCTACATCGATAGAAAGTTTTTATTTTATATTTGCCGGAAAAATACGAAGATTATTTAAACAATTTCTTGGCGTGGAATTAGTGATAAAGCAGTCAGAAGTGGGATATAAAATATATTTGGATAATGAGGAGTCCTCTCTTTCCAGCGGATATCAGGCACTTATGCGTATTTTTATGGAAATGGAATATATAAAGCACACAATGAAGCAAGGCTGTGTGGTTATTGATGAAATTGATGAATTTCTTTTTCCTTATAATGGCGGAAGAATTTTTGAATTTTTAAGGCAGGAATATCAGGGATTTTCTTTTCTGATTACAACACATTCTGTAGATTTAATTGCCAATGCAAAAGATGCAAATATCATACTGTTATCTGCTGGTGCATATGAGATTTTAGATGCCGGAGATTTTGACAGTGTTTCGCAGGTTTATAATATTTTTAGCAGTATTTTTAATGAATCAGTAAATATAAGTGGAAAAGAAGTAGTAGATAAAATTTTAAGAATACTATTAAACAATAAGGAGGCTGGAATCTGGACTGCGAAGAATCAAAGTACATTGACGGGCATAAAGCAATTAAATGTATTAACAAAGGCACAAAAAGTACTAATCAGACAAATTGAGGAGTGATAAGGGTGGATGAAAGCATTCGCTTTTTGGATATGCCAAATTTTCAACCCGTGTATGCGGAAAATACTGAATATGGATATTATGGAAAAAAAGGAAATGCATTGAAAAAATTATTGTTGCAAAACAGTGAATATCATTGTATGTATTGTTTTGCATCGTTAAAGGGAGATAGGAAAGATTTAGGTGAATTAGAACATTCTATTGAAAAAACTTTAAGTGATTATCTGGTGGAGTGTGTCCCGAATATGGCAGTTGCCTGCAGCAATTGTAATCAATCATTAAAAAGAGCAGGAGAAAAACGGCGTAAAGAAAGAATGAAGCCATATGTAAAACAATATGAAACAGGTTTGCTATGTAAAGGTACGAAATGTAAAGCTTTATGTGATGCGTATGCTGAACTGAGAAAACAATATTTGAAACTGAATCAACTAAATTTACAGCCATATGGTATGTTTGGAGAAATATCAGGAGAGGAATACAGGCTGCAATATGATATTATGAAAGCTGAATTTATTCCAAGTAAAAAATACCATTATGATAAAAATGATATGAAAATTTTGGAATATCATATCAATCAGTTTAAATTAAATGATGTGAATTATAAAACAGAAGCATTAATGGATTTTATTGAAGATACCATCGAAGCGGATGGGAGATTTAGCAAGCATAAAAACAGGTATTCAAACTATATTGTTGATTTGTTTGTTGATAAAATTAAAAGGTACTCTGCTGCTGATGTGCTGGAAATCTGTGAAGAACTATACATAAGTTATCAACGGCGTCATATCATCAGGAGAAAGTAAGTTTAACTCTTGCAAATCTCCTGCTTTTGTTATATAATCAGGGATAGACTGCGGCAGGGGTCGGATTTGTGCTGGAAAAGTTTGTCAGGAGCGGTGGTGTCCGGCGGGAGTGGTCATGGCTGTACAATAAAAAACTGCCGCGAGTGCGGCTGGAAGAATATAAGAGATAAAGGATGGAATGTAAGATGGCTATTTTGCAGACATGGAGAGATTTGGCATATGGCGAAGGGTTGAATGATAAAGAAAGAGAAAATCTGTGGACCGGGTATTTTACCATTGAAAAGGGCATTTATGAGCAGATTCTTTCTAATCCGACCCAGGTAATCACCGGTACGGTGAAAGAACTTGCAGAAAAGTATAATACGGAAATTTTAATTATGACCGGCTTTCTGGATGGAATTAACGAAAGCTTAAAAGGCTATGAGAATCCGATTGATACAATGGAAGAAGATACTAATGTTCGGATTGAGATTGATCCGGAAAAGTTATATTACAACATGGTAGAGGCGAAGGCAAACTGGTTGTATGAACTTCCACAGTGGGATAATATTTTAACCCAGGAGCGCAGAAAAGAGTTATACAAAGAGCAGAAAGCTTCCGGTACGGTACGCAAGCCGAAGAAAGTAGGCAGAAATGATCCGTGTCCCTGCGGCAGCGGAAAGAAATATAAGAAGTGCTGCGGGAAGAATGCCTAAGCAGAGCTGGGATTGCCGCAGGAAAATTCGATAAAGAAACAGACAAGCCGTTGAGTGATGATGATTCAGCGGCTTTTTGCAACATTTGTATAGATAAGAATACAGAGTATTTACACGAGGAGAAGAGGGAAAACAAATGGATGCTTATACCAGTTTTGCCAGGGTTTATGATATGTTTATGGACAATATTCCTTACCATGAGTGGTGCGCGTATCTGACAGGGCTTTTGCAGGAGTATGGGGTGAATGACGGGCTGGTTCTGGATTTGGGCTGTGGGACAGGGACGCTGACGGAACTGCTGGCTGGCGAGGGCTACGATATGATTGGTGTGGATTGCGCGGAGGATATGCTGGAAATTGCCATGGAAAAGAAGCTGGAATCAGGGAAGGATATTTTGTACCTGCTTCAGGATATGCGGGAGTTTGAACTTTTCGGCACGGTTCGCGCCGTGGTCAGTATCTGTGATTCCATGAATTACCTTCTGAAATATGAAGATTTGGTGCAGACCTTAAAGCTGGTGAATAATTACCTTGACCCTGGCGGGGTGTTTATCTTTGATCTCAATACTTCTTATAAATATGAAACGCTGCTTGCTGACCATACGATCGCAGAAAATCGGGAAGAGGGCAGTTTTATCTGGGAAAATGATTTTGATAAGGAAAGTCGTCTTAATACATACGCTCTTACCCTGTTTATTCCTGAAGGCAGGGGTGTTTTGGCAGGGCAGGATGTTCTGAAGAAAAATGATGATTCAGGAGAATGGGACTGCGGGAGCGAGTTGTACAGGAAATATGAAGAGGTACATGTACAGAGGGCCTTTTCCCTGGAGGAGATCCGGCAGGCGGTGGAGGAAGCCGGGATGCGACTTTTGACTATCTATGACGCTTTTACCCATCATCCGCCAGAGAGGGAAAGCGAGCGGGTGTATTTTATTGTAAGAGAATCGGGGAAGGAAGAAAGCCCTGAAAAGAAACAAGATTAAGACTCTGAAAAGAACAAGAGCAGAAATTTAATCTATTAAGGAAGTCTCTTCTAAAGAACAAAGATGAAAGTGGTAGGATGGGGGATTTCCGAATTTCTTTTGACAAAGTAAAAAATAAGTAAGAAATAGAAAGAAAGGAAACCGAATATGGCTGATTATATCATTCGGGCGACAGCAGCCCAGGGACAGATTCGCGCATTTGCAGCGACAACGAAAGATATGGTGGAGGAAGCCCGGCGTGCCCATAATACCAGCCCGGTGGCTACAGCAGCATTGGGGAGGCTTTTAACCGCAGGGGCCATGATGGGGATAATGATGAAGGGGGAGGAGGATATCCTTACCATTAAGATTGAAGGGAACGGGCCAATTGAGGGATTGACAGTGACAGCAGACAGTAAGGGGAATGTCAAGGGCTATGTGTTTAACCCTTCGGTGATGCTTCCGCCAAATGCACAGGGAAAGCTGGATGTGGGCGGCGCTCTGGGCCTTGGCGTGTTAAGTGTGATTAAGGACGTAGGCTTAAAAGAGCCCTACATCGGACAGACGATTTTAGTGACCAGTGAGGTTGCAGAGGATTTAACCTATTATTTTGCAACTTCAGAGCAGACACCTTCTTCGGTTGCCCTGGGGGTATTGATGAACCGTGATAATACGGTGGGGCAGGCAGGCGGATTTATTTTGCAGATGATGCCGGGGGCAGAGGAGACGGTGATTGAAAAGCTGGAACAGAAAATAAAAGAGCTCACCTCGATTACGGCACTGCTGGATAAGGGCGATACACCGGAGATGATTTTAGACCATGTGCTGGGTGAGTTTGGATGGGAAGTCAATGAAAAGCTTCCAACCCAGTTTTTCTGCAACTGTACCAAGGACAGGGTGGAAAAGGCGCTGATTAGTGTGGGAAAGAAGGAAATCCAGGAAATGATTGATGATGGAAAAACCATCGAAGTAAACTGCCATTTCTGTAATAAGAATTATGCGTTTACGGTGGAGGAACTTGAGGAATTGCTAAACAGAGCTGTTTAGAGTTGTTTTATTTCTTCATCTTTCCTTTCTTTGTGCTGTGTTAAGATATTGCCAAAGAAAATTCAGGGTTACTGTTCACGCAGGTCTGCGCATTTGCTGTGCTGACCATAGGTTAAACGGCTGTAGGTAAAAACGGAAAAGTTTGACAATTGCTGTATCTATCTGCTACAATAAAGGAAATTAGTCATAATGTATATGTAAGAGAAATATGGGGTGAGGGAAGTGACGGGTAAGAAAAACGGGAAACAGCGTCAAGGTGAGGGGAATCAGGGACTTTCTTTAATTGTGTCGATTATCCTGGTCTTTTGTATTTTGGGGACGATTGTGTTTTCTGTTGCACGGAAGATTTCGATGGAGATGTCTGCTTCTGCGATTAATAATCTGAGCGAAAGTTTGGGGCTGCTTAAAGGTACGATTGAAGCGATTTTAGATAAAGAAGCAGACTTTCAGAAGTTGATGGCCCAGGAAATTACGATGCTCGATGATCCTGAGGAGTTTATCCGCTCCTACAGGAGAAATAATACCATGGTCAAGGTATCGCTGATTTTTGCCGGTGAGGAAGAAGGTTATTCAAATACTGGCGGTGTGTTTACCGAAGAAGGACTGGATTTTTCAAATCATAAAATGGTGAATGGACTTCCTATTTCTAAATCTTACTTAAATGATATGGGAACCTGGGCTTATACATTAAAGGCGCCTGTAGTTAAGGATGGGAATGAAATAGCTACGCTATATATGGAGTATATTTATGATTCCTTTGAAGAATCGCTGCCCCGTGGGTTTTATGGCGGACATGCGATGCTGTATATTATGGATACAGAGAGTGAACGCTTGGTGTTAAAGCCTAAGGGCATGGGGGAGAGAAATGCCGGGCATTTGAATTTACAGGATTTTTACCGTGCGAATAATATTTTGGAGAAGGAGCTTCAGGAACAGGTTGCGCAGAGTATTGTTAGCGGAAAAAATCTTATGTTTTATCATAAAATCCAGAATAAAGATTCCCTGATTTATATGTGGGCAGTTAATGACGGGACGCTCTATATGATTGGCTATGTTCCGATTGAATCGATCCAGCAGGAGGGAAGAACAGTTAGCCAGAATATTTTTATCGTAGTTTTAGTTACTCTGGCGGCTTTTTTCCTGTGCTGCCTGTTGTATTATTTGAATCAGAAACAGCAGAATATGCTTCGGAGGGAGAGAGAAGAAGAGCGGGAAGTGCATAATAAGCAGCTGGCAGAGGCACTGCAGGCAGCGCAGATTGCCAGTAATTCAAAGACGACCTTTCTCTCCAATATGTCGCATGATATCCGCACGCCGATGAATGCTATTCTTGGTTTTACCACTTTGTTAGCTAAGGATGCTGAAAACCCGGTTAAGGTAAAGGCATATACAAAGAAAATTATGTCGTCTGGTCAGCATTTACTCAGTCTGATTAACGATGTTTTAGATGTAGCAAAAATTGAAAGCGGTAAGGTTGTATTGACCATCGCTGAATTTACATTAAATGATTTAGTTTCTTCGGTGGATGCGATTATTCGCCCGATAGCAGCAGCAAGAAACCAGGCATTTCATGTGTCCGTGACAGATATTAAACACGAATATTTAATTGGGGATGAGACAAGAATTAACCAGATTTTAATCAATCTTCTTTCTAATGCGGTAAAGTATACGCCGGAGGGAGGAAATATTTGGTTCCGCATTATTGGACTTAAGCAGCATTCCAGTCAGTTTGAGCATATTCGAATTGAAGTTGAGGACGATGGCTATGGAATGACACCAGAGTATTTGGAGACGATCTTTGATGCGTTCACGCGGGCGGAAAACAGCACAACGAATAAGGTTCAGGGTACAGGGCTTGGGATGGCAATAACAAAAAATATTGTGGAGCTGATGGGCGGAACCATCGAAGTGACCAGTGAGGTGGACAAAGGAAGTTTGTTTAAGGTCGATCTGGAGCTTCGAATACCAGACGGGCAGACAGATGAACAGTTTTGGGTGAATTGCGGTATTTCCCGGATTTTGGCAGTGGATGATGACGCAGAGATTTGTAAAAGTATCCAGGTGCTGATGAAGGACACCGGAGTGGTCGTGGATACAGTCCTTAGAGGTGAAGAAGCTATTCGTGTACTCCAGGAGGCCTATGAAACCGATCATGCCTATCAAATGCTTTTGCTTGACTGGAAGATGCCGGGAATGGACGGCGTGGAGACGGCGGAAAGGATACGAAGCCTTTTCCCAGAGCCAATTCCTATTTTATTTTTAACCGCATATGATGGTGATGAAGTTCAGGAGGAGGCCCTTCATTCGGAAAATATAGGGATTCTTGCCAAGCCATTTTTTGTATCTGCATTTAAGGAAAAGATTCTGGAAATGCGGTCCAGACATCAAGGAGAAAATACCGCAGTGGAGGCCGTGGAAAACAATAGTCTGGAAGGGCTGCATTTTCTGGTCGCTGAGGATAATGAAATCAACGCGGAAATTTTGTTGGAGCTTTTAGGTTTGGAGGGGGCTGCCAGTGAGATTGTCGAAAATGGACAGCTGGCAGTTGAACGTTTCAGCATGGCAGCTGCCGGAGAATTTGATGCGATTTTGATGGATGTTCAGATGCCTGTGATGAATGGGTATCAGGCAACGCGGATGATCCGTTCCCTGCCGCGCAGTGATGCTAAGGAGATTCCGATTATTGCCATGACAGCCAATGCTTTTGCCGAGGATGTTAAGGAAGCTTTGGATTCGGGAATGAATGTTCATGTTGCAAAACCGATAGATATGGAGTTATTAAAGAAAACGGTAAACCAATATGTAAGGATTAGAAAGGATTAATTGATGAGAAAAAATCAACACAGAAATCAAAGTAAAGCGGCTAAGCTCTGCCTGATTACCATTGCTGTGATTTCCCTTACTTCCTGCATGGTAAGACAGGATTCCCTGCAAAATTTAATTATGGATGAAGAAATGAAAACCGATGTGGTTAACTTGTTTGGGCCGATGGAGAAATCCATTCCCAATGGCGTTAATACAGCCAGAAGTGCTTTTGATATGACCATTTTTGCGGCAGAGGAAAAATGGAACTTATCAGTGGAGTACCGAACCTATACTGCGGAAAACTACCAGGAAAAAACCTATGATGATGTAACCTTGGATCGGGTGAGAAATCGTATGGATGATCTATATTTATTGAATCCTGATACGATTCAAATACTGGGGGCAGAGGGCAGGCTTTTAGATTTGTCAATCTTAGAGAGTGCAAAAAACCTGCGGGATGTGGTGAAAATGGCGAATACGGTTGATGGAAAGCTGGTTGCCATTCCCCAGGAGATTGTTGTGCATGGTTTATTTGTCAATCAGGATATGTTTGAACAATATAACTTAGAACTTCCCCATACGCCGGAGGAGTTTCTGGAATGTTGCAGAGTATTTAAAGAGAATGGGATAGAAACGCCAGTGGGAGCCAACCGCTGGTGGCTGGAAAACTTTGTTTTTGCCCTGGCTTATGCCGATCTTTATAATGGAGGTACAGCTGAAGAGGAGATAGAGGCGCTTAATTGTGGAGAAAAAAAATACAGTGATTACCTGCGTCCCGGTTTTATGTTTCTTAAGGAATTGATGGATAAGGGCTATGTTGATGCAGAGACAGCCTATACGTATGAAGCGATTGAAGGGGAAGGACCAGATTTTCTCGCGCAGAAAACGCCGATTGTTATGGCCTACTGGGGGGCGGCAAATACAGTTACCGCTTACGGTGCCCCGGATTTTACGATGAAGGTCATTGGATTTCCCAGCAGCCGGGGTCAGATGCCGGTTATTTCCATGACAGGTTATGGCATCGTGGCTGATGCTGAAAACAGGGAAAATACAATAAAAGTCCTTGATTCTATTTTGTCCGATGAATCACTGCAGGTTTATTCGGAAAAGAACAGGGTAATATCTCCTTCAAAAAATGTTGAGGTAGAATGTATTCCGGCATTGCAGCCATTGAATAACCGGGTAAAGGAAAATATTTATGTTCTTGGGTCGAATGCGGGAATGAAGCTGGAGCAGTGGGGAAACGTCTGTATACTGGTGCGTAACCTGATGAGCGGGGCTACCGTAGATGAGTGTATGGAGGAACTTGACCGTTTGCAGGAGGAGACATTGAAATAGTGCTGGATGTAATAACGATAAGAAATGCATTTGAGTTTAGGCTAAATCAGGCAAGGTAAATAAAGATACTTCAAGGTACATGAAAACGAGGCTGTCACTTCCCTGCGTCAGCCCCGTTTTTTGTGTCATAGAAAATTGTGTTTGTAAGTTCGGCGACTTATGCTTCGTTCTGCTTGTAATAGTCGTCAAACAGTTTGTTAACTGCGGACTGGGTCTCACCGCAGATTCCCGGAAGAGAACCGCCCCAGGCATCTTCTGCCTGCTTAAAGCCTTTTTCTACAGCATCCTGCATTTTCTTCATCTTATCCGGGTCATCGCCAGCTAAAGCCTTGGCAAAATCAAAGATACGCTCAGATGTCTGCTTTACACCCCAGTAGCCGTCCTCAGAGATGGCAGCTTCAGCTTCAGCCTTAGTCTTTGCATCTACAGTGAAGTTTCCGCTGGCAATCTGCTTCCAGAAATCATCGCCCTTTGCTGCGGTAATTCCCTGCTTCTCGAAAGTTCTCATCATCATATTAGTGAAGCGGGACATCTGGTTGTCTAAATCATCCTTTAAGCTCTTTACCAGATCTGCACGCTCTGCATCGGTCATCTTTGTGGTAACCTTAGCTTCTGCGCTGATTTCCACCCGGTCGGTATCCGGTTTTTTAACGTCGGCAGCAGCAGCCTCTGTCTTAGTGGTGTCTGCTGGCTGTGCATTAACAGCGGCAACAGGTGCAGAGGTATATGCACCAACACTCTGTGCATACTGGCTGATTGCTGGGTTCTGATTTACTTGCATGATATTCCTCCTTTTTTACGCGAAATTTTCTTTTAAAAGTTGCGTCTATTACCTATATCGGCATTTTCAGGAAAAAAATAAAGAGTTCTCGCAGCAGGTGGAAAAAAATTAGCCTGGACAGTATTGCATTTAGACGGCGGAAATGAATGTTCAAACATGCGCTAACGTATGCTGTAATAGAGCTGTCCGGCATTTAAAGATATTCCCCGGTAATAGGCCAGTTCGCTGACGGTTACTAACTGAAAGCCCTGTGCAGTAAGGGCAGGTACTAATGTTTCTGTAGCTGCTGCAGTAGAGGAATAAAGCTCATGCATTAAAATAATATCGCCGTCTTTAACCTTGCCCAGTACGGCATTAACCGTGGACTGCGCGTTTTTAGTTTTCCAGTCATTGGTATCAATATTCCACATAATCATGGGCATCCCTGTACTGGAAAGCACGGTATTGTTTTTATTTCCGCCGGGAAGCCGCATCAGTGTAGGACGAACCCCAGATACTGACTGGATAATATCGTTGCAGGCATTGACCTGAGCATGAATTTGTGAAGCCCCTAATTTTTTTAAGTTAGGATGATCCTGTGTGTGATTAGCTACTTCGAATCCTTCCCTTGCCATGCGCTGTACTTCTGTACTGTAAGAAGGAACACGGTTTCCTACCATAAAGAAGGTACATTTGCCGCCATATTGGTTCATAACATCCATAATTCGATTTCCAACAGGGGCATAAGGTCCATCATCATAGGTAAGTGCAATCATTGGTTTGGACGGATCTAGGGCACGTATTCCTGCAGGAAGGTTTTGAGCCTGTTGTGCAGGCTGTTCCTGAGGAGGCTGTTCCTGAACCGGCGGTAAGGCGTTAGTGTCGGCAGGCTGTTCCTGAGGAGGCTGTTCCTGAACCGGTGGTAAGGCGTTAGTGTCGGCAGGCTGTTCCTGAGGAGGCTGTTCCTGAACTGGTGGCAGGGCGTTAGTGTCGGCAGGCTGTTCCTGAGGAGGCTGTTCCTGAACCGGTGGCAGGGCGTTAGTGTCGGCAGGCTGTTCCTGAGGAGGCTGTTCCTGAACTGGTGGTAAGGCGTTAGTGTCGGCAGGCTGTTCCTGAGGAGACTGTTCCTGAACTGGTGGTAAGGCGTTAGTGTCGGCAGGCTGTTCCTGAGGAGGCTGCTCTGCAGGCGGCAGGGCATTAACGTCAGTTTGTTCACCGGAAATATTTTCTGTTCCCGTGTTTGGCTGAGGTGTGTCGCTATGGGCAAATCCATTTTCATCAATTCGGATAACCTGTTTTACTGCTTCTGACATGAAATCTGCACCGTAAGTTGGCTGGAGCATGGTAAGACTGGCAAAGATTCCGGCAAGTAAAAGTGTTTTTAATCGCTTTTTCATTAAATTTTTCCCCTTTTCTATGTAGTATTTTTTTGCTGCAGTCAGGTAGTGCTTACTGGCATACAGCTCTTATTATTGTACACAAAACAGCGGGAAGAAACAAGTTAAGATTTGCGAAATATTTTATCTTGCTGACTGTGTTTTATTATGTATTTTATTATATGTTTGATTATGGCTTAATGAGTGCAATTGCCGATATGATAATCACCAGCAAAATGGCGAAGATAAAAATTTTACGAATTACTTTTGCCGGAAGGTAAATGGCCATAGAACTTTCCATGTTGCCCTATCCCGGCGGCAGACTAATCCGAATCTTTCACCTGCGCCTTTAAGATGGTCTCCTAAACCCTTGTCTGCAGCGCCCGGATAATTCCCTCCGCACTTTTTTCCTCCGCCAAAAGAGTAAGCCCCGGCTCGTGGATGTGTTCCAGATAGTGCGCATCGGAATTACTGATAATCCTGCACCCTTCCAAATAAGGATTATCTTTCTTAAGCCCATGGAGTTTTGTCAAATCCTTCACTTCCGCTGTGACAAACTGACTGTCCGGCGGAATAAATCCTAAGTTGGCAATCAGGCTGTTCGCTGTTTTATCCACATGTGCCGGAAACATCACCCCGTCAAATATTCGCACCAGTTCCCAAAGTCCGTCAAAGGAAATCTCGGTCGCATTGATCAATAAATTCGGAAACGTCCCACAGATATGATCCTCCAGGTCATAAATCAGCTGCTGCCCAAAAATCTCTTCCTTATTTGGAAATGCCATTAATTTTTTCTCAACCAGCCGATCAAACTCCATCGCTGCTTCCAGATGAGGAAACAGGCAAACCGCGTGAACCTCTTCCGAAGTGTTAATCTCCATCCCCGGCACCGCCAAAATCCCGTACTCTTTCGCCGCTGCAAGAACCGCCGGACAGTTCTTGCAGGAATTATGATCCGTCACGGCAATGACATCCAACCCCAAAAGTGCCGCCATTCCCACGATATTTGCCGGAGTCATATCATTATCTCCGCAGGGGGAAAGGCAGGAATGAAGGTGAAGATCGTAGCTGAGATTTATCATAATGTAAGCCTCTCATGAATTGCCAGGGCTGCTTCAAAAATCGGAAGTTCTGTTTTGAATACCGTAATTCCCTGCATCTTTGCTTTATTTGCCGCTGTAGCGTCCAGGGGAACTCCCTCCGCCATAATTACGCATGCCGCGTCTGCTAGGGAAGCCACAGCCAGGGTATTCATGTTTCCCATCACCGTCACCCAGGCGCATCCCGAAGGCGCCCTGCCCATAGCCACACTCAGTAAATCACAGCAAAAGCATTTGGTGATTTCCCGATCCATTTCATCTCCCTCATTTTCCAGCGCGAATAATCCGCTGTCTGCCAGATCTTGAACTGTCATTGTGTTCCCTCCTCGAATTTAAAATGATATAAAGTATGTATTGAACGTGTCCGTGCACTAGTGTCTTGACTGAATATAATACGGTCAAGACACTAGCCTTCGTCATCTGTTCGATCCAAAATACTCATTTCGCTGGATATCCTCTGGATATATTCCTTTAACAGCCGCAGGGTTTCCTTCCCGTCGGTATCCCCGCTGGCTAAATCATCTGCCAGTATCGATACTTCCTCCGATAATTTATGAAGGTTTTCCCTGAGGTAATATACGCAGTCCGTTTCCTGTGCATCCCCCCGCACGATATCTTCCGCCAATGCCTTACAGGTAGGCGCACCGCACGACCCGCAGTCCAGCCCTGGGAGTTTTTTACACAGCCGTTCTACCTGGTTCAAACGCGAAAAACTTTCCATCATTGTATTGCCCAGGCGAAATACCGGCTCAAACTGCACCCCGGTTGTCCATGGGATAACATTCTCGGCTTCCTGACTCATATGGGTTCGGGCTACCGGCATATAGCGCCGCAGGCGCTTTAACTTTACTTCCGCCACATAGGGATTTTCTACAGCTAAAATGCCGCCCACACATCCCCCGTTGCACGCATTGAGTTCGACAAATTCCAGGTTGGTAAATTTCTGATCTTCCAGGTCTTCCAGCACGCGGATAACATTTTCAATTCCGTCTGCGGCTAAGTAGCTTTCAGAAAGAAGTCCGCTTGATTCTCCGCCGCTCCTTCCCCAGCTGATGCCTATTTTCCCGGATGTCCCAAGTTCCGGGTAGTCATTTCCCACGGCTTTCATTCGGGAGAGAAGTTGAGGATAAACGTCCTTTATTGCAAGTACGGCATCCACTTCGCTGCGTTCATTGCCCAGGGGGGCACGGACGTAAGTAACTTTGGACGGGCAGGGGGAGATAAAGAAGATGCCGATTTTTTCCCTGGGGAGCCCGGTTTTTTTCAGAGCTTTTTTCGCCGCCAGCATAGCAGCAATTTCTATCGGCGGGTTTAGGGGGAGCATGTGGGAGATCAGGTTGGGGAAACGCACGCGGATTAAGCGGACGACGGAGGGGCAGGCGGTGCTGATAATCGGGAACTGATCTTTGTGTTCCGTCATATAGGCCCTTGTCGCTTCCGAGGCCAGTTCTGCGCCGGCACTTACTTCAAATACATCGTCAAATCCCATTAAGAGCAGGGCATTTAAAACGATGTTGACGTCCTCAAGGTTGTTAAACTGGCTGTACAGGCTGGGGGCGGGGAGGGCTACGGTGTATTCGTATTTTTTCATCTCCTCCAGCTTGTCATAAATTGCATATTTGGCATGGTGCGGGCAGACCCGGATACATTCTCCGCAGTCGATGCAGAATTTACTGTTTATCTGGGCCTTTCCGTTCCGCACCCGGATTGCCTCCGTCGGACAGCGCTTGATGCAGTTGATGCAGCCCTTGCATAAAGCGGGATCTAAACGGACAGAATGATAAAATTTATCCATTAAATATTCACCACCATTGTTATTTTTGTACCTACGCCGAGATGGGTTTCCACCTCCATTTCGTCGGTGTATTTTTTCATATTGGGGAGGCCCATGCCTGCGCCAAAGCCTAAGGAGCGGACTTCGTCGGGGGCCGTGGAGTAGCCGGCCTGCATGGCCAGATCCACATCGGGGATTCCCGGACCTACGTCGTCTAAGATCATGACGATTTTTTCCGGTGTGATTTCTACCCGGATTTTACCGCCATTGGCATGAATGACCATGTTGATTTCGCCTTCGTACATGGCGATAGCGACCTTGCGGATGGCTTCGGGTCCTACGCCCATCTGCTTCAGCTTCTTTTTTACGTCGCTGCTGGCTTCACCGGCACGGGTAAAATCGTCCGGGGAAATGTCATAGGTTAAACAAATTGCTTCCATACTTAAATGGCACCTCCTCTCAGCCCGGCAGAATAGAGCATACCGCAGGCGGAAAACATGCGGTGTCCTGTTGCCAGAACAACGAGATCGCGATCCTTTGCCATTTCGATAATGGAATCATCCGGTTTTTTCCCGCGGACGAAGATCAGGCAGACGATATCTAACATTTCCGCGGTTCGGATAACCTGGGGATTACACAGTCCGGTGAGAAGTACAGAGTGATCTTTGGAAAATGCCAGGACGTCGCTCATCATATCGGAACCACAGGCAGAACGAACCTCCTGATCTAATAAATCTTCTCCAGTAAGCACACGGGCTTTTAAAACATCCTTTACATCCTTTACGGTCATAACTCGTTCTCCTTCCTTAAAATAATGCATTGTATACTATTAAAGATACCATTGAAATTGTTAATAATCAACAAGATTTTTGCGTTAGTTTTTTCACAAATAGATAAAATCAATAAAAAAATCAGGAAGAGGAAAAAATACACTAAAAATGGATAAATCCGGTAGCTTGTTCATATTCTTCTAAAAATAGTTTTTATTTTTTGTGCAAATTTTGAAAATGTGTAGCTTTTTTTGACGTTCCATGTTAGAATGTAGGTACATTGCACAAAGAATAGCCGCCGACGGCTTTTTTCTAATGTCAATTCACTTAAGGAGGTTTTATTAATGGCTTGCAAAAAACAAACAGTTCCGTTCTCCGGGACGAAGGAGCAGGAGGAGGCTTTAAAAAAAGTTATTCTTGAGCTCAAGGACACACAGGGCGCCCTGATGCCGATTATGCAGAAAGCCCAGGATATTTACGGGTATTTGCCGATAGAGGTGCAGACCATGATTTCCAACGAAACGGGAATCCCTTTGGAGAAAATTTATGGTGTGGCGACCTTCTATGCACAGTTTGCCCTTCAGCCAAAAGGAAAGTATAAGATTTCCGTCTGTCTGGGCACGGCATGTTATGTTAAGGGCTCTGGAAATATTTTCTCCAAGCTGGAAGAGTTACTGGGAATTACAAACGGGGAATGTACGCCGGATGGTAAGTTTTCCCTGGATTCCTGCCGGTGTGTGGGTGCCTGCGGGCTTGCTCCGGTTATGATGATTAACGGAGAAGTGTATGGTCGCCTGGTGCCGGAAGATATTCCTGGGATTCTGGCTAAGTATAATTAAGGATGATGCCAGAACTTTCCCTGAATGTATTGGATGTAACAGAAAATTCCACGCGGGCAGGGGCAAAGCTGGTGTCTATCCGGGTGACAGCGGATCACGGGTCCGATACGCTGACGATTCAGATTGAGGACGACGGATGCGGGATGACAAAAGAGCAGGTCGAACAGGTAACTGATCCGTTTTTTACCACGAGAACGACGAGAAAGGTCGGACTTGGGATTCCTTTTTACAAGTATGCGGCGGAGAGCACAGGGGGAAGCTTTTCCATTGTCTCTGAAGTGGGAAAAGGGACGACGGTGATGGCGGTGTTTGGGCTGTCCCATATTGACCGGATGCCTTTGGGCGATATCAGCAGTACTATACATACCTTAGTCGTTTATCATCCGGAAACAGACTTTGTGTATACCTATCAGGTGGATGACCGGGAATTTACGTTAGATACCAGGGAATTAAGGGAGATACTGGAGGGGGTTCCTTTTTCGGAACCGGAAGTTTCCCAGTACATAATGGAGTTTTTGACAGAAAATAAAAGTGAAGTGGATCAAGGCGTGGTGCTGTGATTTTTCCATGCGCTGCATAAGGTTTGACGGCAGCGCGCAGGAAAGCGTGCAGGCACACACAGACAGATTGGAGGAAAAACATGAAAAGTCTTGCTGAATTAAAGGCAATTCGGGAAAAGATGCAGAACCAGGTTGGTCTGCGGGCAGAGGATCACAACCATACCAGAGTTGTTGTGGGTATGGCTACCTGTGGAATCGCTGCAGGCGCAAGGCCGGTTCTGACCAAGCTTTCTCAGGAAGTACAGGAAAGAGGTCTGACGGACAAGGTAGCCGTTACCCAGACGGGCTGCATCGGCTTATGCCAGTTTGAGCCCATCGTTGAGGTTATGGTTCCGGGCGAGCCGAAGGTGACCTATATCCGTATGGACGCAGAGAAGGCTGTTGAAGTAGTAAACCGTCATCTGATCGGCGGACACGTGGTAGAAGAGTATACTCTTAGTTCTACCGATATGAAATAAGGAGGAAGACTATTATGTATCGTTCACATGTATTGGTCTGCGGCGGAACCGGATGTACTTCCTCTGGAAGCCCACAGATTATTGAAAGATTAAATGATGAGATTGTAAAGCAGGGCCTGCAGGACGAGGTGGCGGTTATCCAGACCGGATGCCACGGTCTTTGTGCACTTGGCCCGATTATGATTGTTTACCCGGATGCAAGCTTTTACTCCATGGTTAAGGTGGAGGATATCCCGGAGATCGTTTCCGAGCATTTGTTAAAGGGGCGTGTGGTTACCCGGCTTCTCTATGATGAAACCGTAACCAGCGGCGGCGTTAAGGCGCTGATCGATACCGATTTCTATAAAAAGCAGCACCGTGTAGCGTTAAGAAACTGCGGTGTGATTAACCCGGAAGTGATTGACGAGTACATAGGAACCGGCGGCTACGAGGCTCTGGGTAAGGTTTTAACCGAGATGACCCCGGACGATGTTATTCAGATTCTTCTGGATTCCGGCCTGCGCGGAAGAGGGGGCGGCGGCTTCCCGACCGGCTTAAAGTGGAAGCTGGCAAAGCAGAACGACGCGGATCAGAAGTATGTCTGCTGTAATGCCGACGAGGGCGACCCGGGTGCATTTATGGACCGTTCCGTACTGGAAGGCGATCCCCACGTTGTACTGGAAGCGATGGCGATTGCCGGTTATGCGATTGGCGCAAGCCAGGGTTATATCTACGTTCGTGCAGAGTACCCGATTGCCGTTGACCGCTTAAAGATTGCGATTGAGCAGGCAAGAGAGTATAACTTATTAGGAAAAGATATTTTCGGAACCGGTTTTGATTTTGATATTGACCTGCGTCTTGGCGCCGGTGCGTTTGTGTGCGGTGAGGAAACAGCGCTGATGACCTCCATCGAAGGCAAGAGAGGCGAGCCTCGTCCCCGTCCGCCGTTCCCGGCACAGAAAGGTCTGTTCGGCAAGCCGACGATCTTAAATAACGTAGAAACCTATGCAAATATTCCGCAGATTATTTTAAACGGAGCAGAGTGGTTTGCTTCGATGGGAACCGAAAAGTCAAAGGGAACCAAGGTATTTGCCTTAGGCGGCAAGATTCATAATACCGGTCTGGTAGAGATTCCGATGGGAACCACCCTGCGCGAAGTTATCGAAGAGATCGGCGGCGGCATCCCCAACGGCAAGAAGTTTAAAGCGGCACAGACGGGCGGCCCGTCCGGCGGATGTATCCCGGCAGAGCATTTTGATATCCCGATTGACTATGATAACCTGATTGCCATCGGTTCCATGATGGGTTCCGGCGGTCTGATTGTTATGGACGAAGATGACTGTATGGTTGATATCGCCAAGTTCTTCTTGGAGTTTACGGTGGAAGAGTCCTGCGGCAAGTGTACGCCATGTCGTGTCGGCACGCGCCGTATGCTGGAGATCTTAACAAAGATCACCAAGGGTCAGGCGACGATGGAAGATTTGGATAAGCTGGAAGAGCTTTGCTACTATATTAAGAACAATTCCCTCTGCGGTCTTGGCCAGACAGCGCCGAACCCCGTGCTTTCCACGCTTCGCTATTTCCGCGACGAGTATGAGGCACATATTAAAGAGAAGAGATGTCCGGCTGGTGTTTGTAAGTCCCTTCTTTCTTATGTTATTGATCGGGATAAGTGCCGCGGCTGTACATTGTGTGCAAGGAATTGTCCGGCAGGCGCAATTATCGGTTCAGTGAAGAACCCGCATATTATCGATGCTGAGAAGTGCGTGAAGTGCGGCGCTTGTATGGAAAAATGTAAGTTTGGCGCTATCGTGAAGAAATAAGGGAGGAAAGAACAAATGGAAAATGTTACATTAAAAATCAACGGCATGGAAGTTTCTGCGCCGAAGGGTTCTACGATCCTCGAAGCAGCAAGACTTGCCCACATTGAAATTCCTACCCTGTGCTTTTTAAAGGAAATCAATGAAATTGGTGCCTGCCGTATCTGTGTAGTTGAGGTTAAGGGGGCAAGAAGCCTGGTGGCCTCCTGCGTATACCCGGTTGCTGAGGGTATGGAAGTCTGGACGAATACACCAAAGGTACTCGATTCCCGCAAGAAAACCCTTCAGCTTTTACTGTCAAATCATGATCGGAAATGTTTATCCTGCGTAAGAAGCGGAAACTGTGAACTGCAGCAGCTTGCAAAAGAACTGGGTGTGGAGGATGAAAGCTATTACGACGGCGATAAGACCCCGTCCTGTATCGACGATTCCGCGGCACACATGCTGCGCGACAACTCCAAGTGTATCCTCTGCCGCCGCTGCGTAGCGGTTTGTGAGAACGTACAGGGCATCGGTGTTATCGGGGCAAACGAGCGCGGATTCCATACGAATATCGGTTCTGCGTTTGAGATGGGTCTGGGTGAAACCTCCTGCGTATCCTGCGGACAGTGTATCGCTGTATGTCCTACCGGGGCATTGACCGAAAAATCCTGCATCGATGATGTACTGGCAGCCATCCACGATCCGTCTAAGCATGTGATCGTACAGACGGCACCGGCAGTTCGTGCAGGCTTAGGCGAAGAGTTTGGCTATCCGATCGGAACGGATGTCGAGGGCAAGATGGCAGCCGCCCTGCGCCGGATTGGATTTGATAAGGTATTTGACACGGATTTCAGTGCAGACCTCACCATTATGGAAGAGGCACATGAGTTTATCCACCGTGTACAGAATAACGGCGTACTTCCGCTGATTACCTCCTGTTCTCCGGGCTGGGTAAAATACTGTGAGCATTACTTCCCGGATATGACCGAAAACCTTTCTTCCTGCAAGTCGCCGCAGCAGATGTTCGGCGCGATTGCAAAGAGCTATTATGCGGAGAAGGCCGGCATTGACCCGAAGGATATCGTATCCGTATCGGTAATGCCGTGTACGGCGAAGAAGTTTGAGATTGGTCGTGCAGACGAGGACGGCGCAGGCTATCCCGACGTGGATTATTCCATGACGACCAGAGAACTGGCGCGGATGATTAAGAAGGTTGGCCTTAAGTTCAGAGAACTGCCGGAAGAGAAGTTTGACGAGCCGTTAGGACTGGCAACGGGCGCCGGCGTAATCTTTGGCGCAACGGGCGGCGTTATGGAAGCAGCGCTTAGAACCGCAGTGGAAACGCTGACCGGTGAAGAACTTGCCGATGTTGATTTTGTCGATGTCAGAGGTACAGAAGGAATTAAGGAGGCAACCTACAAGGTAGCAGGAATGGACGTTAAGGTTGCCGTAGCTTCCGGTCTTGGCAATGCGAGAAAGCTTTTGAATATGGTGAAGAACGGGGAAGCCGATTATCACTTTATTGAAATTATGGGATGTCCGGGCGGATGTGTCAACGGCGGCGGGCAGCCGCAGCAGCCAGGGCATGTAAGAAATACCGAAGATATTCGTGCACTGCGTGCAAAGGTGCTTTACGATCTGGATAAGAGTAACCCGATCCGTAAGTCTCATGAGAACCCGGCAATTAAGGAACTGTATGCGACCTACCTTGGCGAGCCGGGAAGCAAGAAGGCGCATCATCTGCTGCATACGACGTATGTGAAAAGAAGTGTGAACTAAAATTTTCCTGAAAAACAGGGGAATTGCTGAATAAAGAATACAGGCTTTCCATGCATTGTTTGATGGTTTGGAAAGCCTGTATTTCGTTTTTACTTTTTGTTATGGCAAGTGTGGCTGCGTACTGGCTGTGTGTTAAACGGGGATTTTGGTTATCGCTCCTCGTAAACCTGAAAGATATAAAATTTCAAATAGTAAGAGGATTCTTCCCTTGACCATAAAATGGGATGGTCGGCAGCCTGGGTACGGTATTCGACCTGGCGCAGGCGTTTATGCACTCCGGCAGCGGCTTCCTGTATGGTTTTGGCAAAAAGTTCAGGGTTCATAAAATGGCTGCATGAACAGGTGGCTAAAAAGCCGCCGTCCTTTACCAGCTTCATTCCCCGCAGGTTGATTTCCCGGTAGCCCTTTACGGCGTTTTTAATAGAATTTCTGGATTTGGTAAAAGCAGGCGGGTCGAGGATCACCAGGTCGAATCTTTCTCCTGCGGCGTCTAACTGGGGAAGGAGATCAAAGACATCCGCGCACTGGAAATGCACCCGGTCAGAAAGTCCGTTTAATTCGGCATTTTCTCTTGCCTGGTTAATAGCAAGGGAGGAGGCGTCCACGCCCAAAACCGAGACCGCTCCGGCAATCCCGGCATTTAAGGCAAAGGAACCAGTGTGGGTAAAGCAGTCCAGCACCTTTTTTCCTGGGCAAAGACGGTGAATCGCCAGGCGGTTGTATTTCTGATCCAGGAAAAATCCGGTTTTTTGTCCGTCCTCTACATCCACCAGGTAGCGGACACCGTTTTCCATGATTTCTACCTTGGTATCGAAGGGGGCGCCGATAAATCCCTTATGGCGTTCCAGCCCTTCCTGAAGGCGGACTTTGGCGTCGCTACGCTCATAAATCCCACGGATGGAAATGCTGTCCTCTTTGAGTACAGCCTGAAGCTTTTCCAAAATAAGCATTTTCCAGCGCTCAATGCCAAGCGCCAGGGATTCCACCACAAGAACATCAGAAAATTTATCGACAACAATTCCGGGGAGAAAGTCGGCCTCCCCAAAGATAATGCGGCAGCTTGACGTATCCACCACCGATTTTCTGTATTCCCAGGCGTCGCGTACGCGCTGTTCAATCCATGTTTCGTCCAGGATAACTCCCTTTTTCCGGGTCATCATGCGTATGGTGATGGTGGAGTTTGTATTGATAAATCCCTGTCCTAAAGGATAGCCGTCGAAATCCTCCACATTGACCATATCCCCATTTTGATAGTGACCGGAAATTAATTCAATTTCATTATCGTAAATCCAGGCCCCGCCGGCTTTTAATGAGCGCCCGGCGCCTTTTTTTATGCGTGCGGTTGCAAATTCCATCATTTTTCCTTTCTGCAAGAGCAGTTCCTTTCTTTGGCTTATTATCTGTTTTTGCTGTAATCTGTCTATGATACAATGCCTTTTCCCATGGTAATCTGTCCATGATACAATGTTTTTTCCATGGTGCTCCGTCTATTGTGTACGGCTCTTTTTGATTATAACGTATTTGTGCTGATTTTTACAAGACAAAGTTAAACGATCGGGTTGAAATAATAAGTTAAAACAGAGCGAACAGATATATTTCCCTTTTTGCTTTTCCTGTGCTATAATTTTGAACAGGGTTTACAGAGAAAGATGTGGTGGATAAGAGTAAAGGCAGGGAGGAAGAAACCATGGAAGAAAAGACCAATGTAATGCGGATTCTGGAACAGAAAAAAGTTCCTTATCAGGCACATTTTTATGGGGATACGAAAGCCATCAGCGGAACTGAGGTGGCGGCAATCCTTGGAGAAAATCCGGCCCAGGTGTTTAAGACGCTGGTAACAGCGGGAAAGACCGGGCAGCATTATGTGTTTGTGATTCCTGTGGAAAAGGAACTGGATTTGAAAAAAGCGGCAAAGGCGGTCGGAGAAAAGTCGATTGCCATGATTAAAGCAAAGGAACTTTTGCCGCTTACCGGCTATATCCACGGGGGATGCTCACCGATTGGGATGAAGAAGTTTTTTAGGACAACGATTGATGAGAGCGTGGCTGGCTGGGACAGCTTTTTATTCAGCGCCGGGAAAATCGGCTATCAGATTGAGATGTCGCCGGAGGATTTGCAGAAGGTGATCACTTATCGGACGGCAGATCTGACAGTGGAGTAAACGGGCAGAAAATTGAGGGTAATGATTGATGGAAAAACGGGAAATGACAATTAATGAAATTGCCGCACTTGCCGGGGTTTCACGGGCGACAGTATCGAGGTATTTGAATAAAGGCTACGTCAGTGAGGAAAAACGGGAGAAGATTCGGAAGGTAATTGAGGAAACGGGGTATCAGCCTTTTTCTCAGGCCCAGATGCTTCGCTCCCGCAAGACAAAGCTGATTGGTGTGATTATTCCCAAGATTAACTCACATACGATCAGCCGTATGGTTGGGGGAATCAGTAAGATTCTATCGGAGAATGATTATCAGCTGATTTTAGCGAATACGGAAAATAATGAAGGGGAAGAGCTAAAGTATTTAAAGTTATTTCAGAAAAACCGGGTGGACGGGGTGATCTTGTCGGGAACGATTTTTACAAAAAAGCACATCCAGCTTATTAGAGAGTATCAGGTTCCTATCGTTATCCTGGGGCAGAGGCTGTCCGGGCATTCCTGCGTGTACCAGGATGATTTCCATGCGGCAAAGGAGATGGCAGGACGGCTTTTGCAGCATTGCCGTTGTCTTTGCTATATTGGTGTGACGAAAAAGGATGAGGCCGCGGGACGGGGGCGGCAGGAAGGTGTGGAGGAAGCTTTTCGGGAAATGGGAATGAACCTGGAGAAATGGCAGACACAGGAAGGGGCATTTAACGTGGAAGCGGGAATCAGTGCTGCCCAGAAGCTTTTGGAGCGCTGCCCGGAAATGGATGGCCTTTTGTGCGCTACGGATGAACTGGCAATCGGGGCAATGCTTTACTTAAAAGCCCAGGGGAAAAAGATCCCTGAAGAAATCCGGGTTGCCGGGTTTGGCGATACACCAATGGCACAGATTGTAGAACCAAATTTGACTTCGGTTCACTATTATTACAAGACCAGCGGGGAAGAAGCAGCGCAGCTGATGATGAATCTTCTGGAAATGGAAAAACCAGTGCATAAAGAAGTGAAGATGGGATTTGAAATCGTATGCCGTGAATCATCAGGGAATGTAGCTGTGCGATAGCGGCAGGTAAGGCAGCATAAAACCGAGAGTGGCAAAGCAGCATAAAACAGGGAGTAGCTAAAGAAGCAAAAACCAGAGATTAGTAAAATTGTATAAAAAGATGAACGAAAATCCGTCATTTTGCCGCTTTACAAAAAACAGAGATGATAATATCATGTTTATATGAGAACGATACCATATAAAATAAAGAAAATCCTTTTGGATGGGGCAGAGTTTATACGATAAAACACAGGGAAAAGGAGGAAAAGATGGGAAAAAAACTTATTTTTTTGGATATTGACGGCACACTGACAAAAGCCGGGAGTAATGAAGTACCGGAGTCTGCATTAAAGGCAGTTCGGAGTGCGCAGAAAAAGGGACATTATGTTTTTTTGTGTACGGGAAGAAATTATGCCATGCTTTCGCCGCTTCTGCCGCTTGGGTTCGACGGCGCGATAGCAAGTTCCGGCGGGTATATTTTCTGCGGGGAAAAGGTGATTTATGACTGTCCGATGACGCAGGAGCAGAGGGAGCTGGCGATGAATGTTTTCAGTAAAAATAAGGTGTTTCGGACGGTTGAATGCAGGGATGGTTCGTATACCGATGAGGGGTTTAAGGAATTTCTGCGGGAAAATGTCAGACAGGGGGGGAGCAGTGAACTCCTTCGCTGGCGGGAACAGATTGAACATGATTTGAATATCCTGCCGATGAAGCAGTACAAGGGGCAGCCGGTGTATAAGATGGTATTGATGAGCCGTTCCCTGGAGCAATTAGAAGAACCAAGACGGGTATTACAGGGGGATTTTACATTCTGTATGCAGGACGAGGATTCCTATGGGATAATTAACGGGGAATTGGTCAATAAAAAATTTAATAAAGGAAAGGGGATTGAAAAGGTCTGTGAATATCTGCATATTCATGTGAACGATACCATAGGATTTGGCGACAGCATGAACGATCTGGAGATGGTGGAAACCGTGGGGCTGAGTTTTTGCATGGAAAATGGAAACAGAAAATTAAAAGAACTTGCCGATAAGATTTGCCCGTCGGTGGAAGATAATGGATTATACCGTGGATTTTTGCAATGCGGGCTGGTGTAGACGGGGAAAATAATGATACAGGACGCAGGCTGGCATAGACAGGGAAAATAATGACAAGGTTTGCTGCGACAGAAAATAGTGGCAGGAGAAATAGCGAAAGAGGAAATAGCAGTAAAAAAATTGTATTCTGTGAATGAAAATTTATATCAAAAACAGGAGGATACGGAAATGGCGATGGATTATGGCAGGTGTGCAAAAGAGATTTTTGAAACACTGGGCGGAAGGGAAAATCTGGTGAGTGCGGCGCACTGTGCAACCAGGCTGCGTCTGGTGACGGTGGATAACAGCAGGATTGATATGAAAAAGCTGGAGGATATTGACGGTGTAAAAGGTGTGTTCAGCAATAACGGGCAGCTTCAGTTGATTATCGGAACAGGGATTGTGAATAAGGTTTACGAAGAATTTTTAAAGGTCAGTGGGATGACGGCGGCGACAAAGGAAGAGGTGAAGGCAGCAGCAGCGGCACAGCAGCCGATAGCAAAGCGGATGATTAAGGCACTGGGCGATGTGTTTGTCCCGATTCTTCCGGCTATTGTGGCTTCGGGTCTGATGATGGGGCTGGTGGAAGCGTTGGGAAAGGCGATGCCTGCATTTGCCGGAAGCGACTGGTATGGGATTTTGGATTTGCTGGCTAATACGGCGTTTGTATTTTTGCCGGTACTGATTTCCGTGTCGGCGGCAAGGGTGTTTGGCGGAAATATTTTCCTGGGTGCAGTTATTGGTATGATTATGATTCATCCTAACCTGATTAATGCCTGGTCGGTAGCGGGGATGGATGCAGCGGATATTCCCGTCTGGCATCTGCTTGGGTTTTCCATCCGCCAGGTAGGGTATCAGGGACATGTAATTCCGGTCATTATTGCCGTTTGGGTGATGTGTCAGCTGGAGAAATGGCTGCATAAACATGTGCCAGAAATGATTGATTTGTTTGTTACCCCATTGTTTACCGTGATACTCACCGCATTTTTAACCCTGGGACTGATCGGGCCGATTTTTTCCACGGCAGAAAACTATGTGCTTGGATTTGCCCAGTGGATTATCAGCGTGGGCCATGGCGTGGGATCGATGATTATGGGCGCCCTGTATCCATTGACCGTTGTTTGCGGAATCCATCATATGTACAATGTAATTGAGGCGGGAATGCTTTCGGCGGCAGAAGGATTAAATACCTGGATGCCGATTGCGTCAGCGGCAAACTTTGCCCAGGGTGCAGCCTGTCTGGCGGTTGGGCTGAAGGCAAGGAATAATAAAACCAAGGCAGTTGCTATTCCATCGGCCTTATCTTCGGCACTGGGAATTACTGAACCGGCAATCTTTGGTGTGAATCTGCGCATGGTAAAGCCGTTAGTGTGCGGGATGATCGGTGGTGCGGCAGGGGCGCTTTTAGGGGCAATCTTTCATATCGGCGCAACCTCCTATGGTGTTACGGGGATTCCCGGATTTTTGATTACCTTAGATTACACATTTCAGTATGCAATTATCCTGGCAGTTGCCTTTGCGGTTGCTTTTGGACTGACCTGGGTGGTGTGGAAAGAGGAGGAGCAGGAAAAAGGAGAACAAGGACGTGCTGCGGCAGGAAGTGCAAATAAAGAAGGAGCGCAGAATCAGCAGAAGCAGATGACGCAGAAGCCGGATAGTATAAAAAACACAGCCAAAGAAGCCATTGACGGGCAGGTAAAGGTTTTGGAGGCTGCAGATAAGGTAATGGAAACTATGGTTATGCCGAAAGTACTGGAAGAAAAAACCCTGTATGTGCCGGTGAAGGGAAATATCATTGCCCGCGAAGCGATACCGGACGATACGTTTGCCTCAGGGGTTCTGGGTGACGGCGTGGGGATTGAACCGGAAGCGGGGCTGGTGGTCGCGCCCTGTGATGGCGAAATTGCGTCCCTGACAGATACCTGCCATGCGATTGGGATGACGACGGCAGGAGGGATGGAAATTTTGATTCATGTGGGAATTGACACCGTCAATATGCAGGGTGACGGATTTGCCCTGTATGTTTCCCAAGGCGATAAGGTGAAGGCAGGGCAGAAACTTCTTACCTTTGATATGGAAAAAATTAAGGCTGCAGGTTATGATACCACCACCGCCGTTCTTGTGGCAAACAGTTTTATGTTCCCGGATTTTAGTGTGCTGAAAACAGGGAAAAGTGAACTGATGGAGAAGCTTATAACAGCAGAGAAGTAGGGGAGTATTTTTGATAAAGAAATGTTACCTTCAGTGGACAAAAGAAAAAAAGAAAAAATGACTTAAAAGGTGAACAGAATGCGGAAACCAGATAAGGGGCTGGTTTCCGTTTTCTGCGTTTATGATTTTTTGTTCACGGGGTTTTAATGTATTTCTGCTTTTACAAGGCGCGCCATGTAACATGGTAATACAGGGAGATGTGGGTTATCCCAAAAAGTTAAACATCAGAATCGCCGTTCCCAAAATCACCAAAACGATACCGGTTGCCTGGTTTAAGGTTTTAGGTTCAGCTTTATTGGCAAAGAGGGCGGCAATTCTTGCCCAGATAAAGGTGAAAATGATACACAGGGCAAATATTCCCCAGTCCGGTGCTCCGCCGATGGCAAAGTGAGAAACAGCTCCAGTCAGTGCAGTAAAAGTCATAATAAATACACTTGTACCAACCGCCGTTTTTAATTCATAGCCAAGGACAGAAGTTAAGATAAGGAGCATCATCATTCCGCCGCCGGCACCGATAAAACCACAGATAAAGCCAATTATTGCGCCGCAGATAATTGACTGTACGGCGCGTTTTTTTGTGGAAATACCAGACATGGTTTCTTTTGTGGTCATTACCGGCTTAACGATGAATTTAACGCCGAGCAAAAAGGTCATAAAGACTGAAAAATTCCCCATTGTTGCTGAGGGAACTAAAGTGGCAATAAAACTTCCAACCACCGTAAAGACCAGAACACTGCCCATCATAATGATTCCGTTTCTTATATCTAAGTTTTTGTTTTTTCCATAAATGTAGGCGGAAAGAGCACTTGCCAGGACATCTGAGGAGAGGGCAATGCCGACCGCCATATAAGGTTCCATGTGCAGGAAGGTAATCAGCATCGGGCTAATCACAGCTGCTGCACTCATTCCTGCAAATCCGGTCCCAAGCCCGGCGCCCATTCCGGCAAAAAAGGTTACAATGATAACAAGAAAAATATTCATGGAAACAGCCCTTCTTTCTCTATTTTTTTATCGTTTTCGCTGATTCAGGTTTCATCATCTTATCCAGGTTTTTATCAATTGCCTGGAAAACATGGTGAAAGGTATTCAGTTCTCCCGGATCGATTGTCTGAAATAATTCCTGAAAAAATACAGCTTGAATTTTGTGTCCCTGTTCGATAAGCGGGGCGGCCTTTTCGGTGCAGGTAAGGCAGGTTTTTCTGCGGTCGCCTGGGATGGCAGTTCTTTGGATGTAGCCTTCCGTGACCAGCTTATCGACATTGATGGATACCAGGTTAGCTTTAATTCCGCGGATTTCCACGATATCCCTGGCTGTGTTCAGTGCAGGGTTATTGGCAAGAAACATCAGGATATCAAAGGCCGTCTGCGGTAATTTTATTTCCTGGCAAAGCGGGCGGCAGTAGGCTGTATAAGCCTGGAGAAGTTTGTAAGGGAATTGAAGATTCATCTGCACAATGTATTTCCTCCATAACAATTAGGTGATAAGGTTATTGGGTAATGATAGAAATAAAAAGAACAAGCGTTTTTTGTTCATAAAATAATAGTTCAAAAATGAACTAATCAATTATGAACTATATATTACTGTGGAAAATAGAAAAAGTCAAGCGTTTTTTTGAATAAATAGTATTTGGTTTGTTTGATTTTCATAGTATTCACTTACAGCAGAACAGTGCTTTCTTACCGAATTACAGCATTGCAGCAGAGGCTTTTCAGCAACTTTACGAAACGAGTTGAAGCAGGTAACGGCCTGTGATACAATCAACATAGAAAATAAAAAGCAGCAAAGGGAAAAGGTATAGTAAGCAGCAAAGGGAAAAGGTATAGTAAGCAGCAGAGGGAAGAAAGTTCTGTAAGCAGCAAAGGAGATAAGGGGAATTATGGAAAACAAACAGGATAAAATGAAGTACCGCCTGGCGGAGTCCATAAAGAAGTGTATGAAAACAATTCCTGTAGATAAAATTACTGTGAAAAATATCGTTGAGGGCTGCGGTACGACCAGGCAGACCTTTTACCGGCATTTTCTGGATAAATACGATTTAATTAACTGGTATTTTGATAAACTGGTGCTGGCATCGTTTGCGCAGATGGGGCAGGGGGCTACGGTGTATGAGGGGTTAGTGAAGAAGTTTCACTTTATCCGGCAGGAGAGGGTGTTTTTTGCCGAGGCATTTCGTTCCGATGACAGAAATTCATTAAAAGAACATGACTTTGACCTGATTTTGCAGTTTTACCTGGAAAAGATGATGGAAAAAACCGGTCATCTGCCGGATGAGGAGATTCGTTTCCTGCTGGAGATGTATTGTCGTGGATCGGTGTATATGACTGTGAAATGGGTATTAACCGGGATGAAATCAACACCGGAGGAGATAGCAAAGTCCTTAGTAGATGCAATGCCCGAAAAGTTGGGACGGGAATTTCGTATATTGGGATTGATTGGAGTGTAATATGTGGTTGAATGTATATATTCGCCATTTTTAGAATGTGATAGAGCCATTTTTTCTGATAGAGTTACAAATCCTGGGATCTGTAACTTCCTTTTCCTGGAAGAGTTTGTTATACTATTAACAGATGGAACTTTACAGTTTAAGGCCGCCAAAACAGTAAAATAAAACTAACAAAAACAAGAAACTAAGAAACTAACAAAAACAAGAAACCAACAAAACAAGAAAAGGAGAAAACATGATGGCAAACCGAATAGTGTTGAATGAAACTTCTTATCATGGTGCAGGGGCGATTAAGGAGATAGCTACAGAGGCAAAGGCAAGGGGATTTAAGAAAGCTTTTGTCTGCTCAGACCCGGATTTAATTAAGTTCAATGTAACGAAAAAGGTAACGGATGTGCTGGATGAGGCAGGACTGGTTTATGAGATTTATTCCAATATCAAGGCAAATCCTACGATTGAAAATGTACAGAACGGTGTTGCAGCATATAAAGCATCAGGAGCAGATTATCTTATCGCAATCGGCGGCGGATCTTCCATGGATACGGCGAAGGCTATCGGCGTGATTATTGCCAATCCAGAATTTGAGGACGTAAGAAGTTTAGAGGGCGTGGCGCCGACGAAGAATAAGTGCGTGCCGATAATTGCTGTTCCAACCACAGCAGGTACAGCGGCAGAGGTTACAATCAACTACGTTATCACTGATGCTGAGAAAAACCGCAAAATGGTTTGTGTGGATGTCCATGATATTCCAGTCGTGGCGGTGGTTGACCCGGAGATGATGGCTTCCATGCCCAAAGGACTGACCGCAGCAACCGGTATGGATGCCCTGACCCATGCTATTGAAGGCTATATTACCAAGGGCGCGTGGGAAATGACGGATATGTTCCACTTAAAGGCAATTGAAATTATCAGTAAATATCTGCGCGATGCTGTGAATAATACCCCAAAAGGGCGCACACAGATGGCATTGGGCCAGTACATTGCCGGGATGGGCTTTTCCAATGTGGGCCTGGGCATTGTCCACTCGATGGCACATCCTTTGGGCGCGCTATATGATACTCCGCACGGCGTAGCTAATGCTATTATCCTTCCTACCGTTATGGAATATAATGCTCCGGCAACGGGAGATAAGTATAAATATATTGCACAGGCTATGGGCGTAGAGGGAACCGAGACGATGAGCCAGGAGGAGTACAGAAAGGCGGCTATCGAAGCAGTAAAGAAGCTTTCGGAAGATGTGGGAATCCCCGCAGACCTGAAAGCAATTGTAAGGCCGGAGGATGTACAGTTCTTGTCTGAATCTGCCTTTGCCGATGCCTGCCGTCCGGGAAATCCAAGAGACACCTCGGTGGAGGAAATTAAGGCGTTGTATGAATCGCTGATGTAAGATTTGCTGTAAGAAAGTTTTATGAATGGTTAATGTTATCCAGGGCTAAAAAGTAATTTGACAAGCGAAAAAGCGGTGGTCAGGACAAACTGCAGGATGTCGGACTGCCGCTTTTTTTGTTTAGAAAAAACATAGTTACATTTTCTGGTGTGTGTGGAACGATTTTGGAGATTTCCAGGAGGCGGGCAGGTTTTGGATGACTGGGGCATAATAGTAATGAAGCCTGAATTTCCGCACTCCGGGATATTTTCTGAACTTCTGTTCGATTCTCTGGCTGATGTGTGAACAATCCTCCTGTTTCATCTGAAACATCAGCATCAGGTACTGGTTTTTGCTGTAACGGGTATAGATGTCAGTTCGGCGCAGGGAAACTGTGATAGATTCACCCAGGTATTCCATGGTTGTGTCCAGAACTTCCCCTTCCTGAAACCAGCTGTTCCCCTCCTGGATTTCTGTGAGGGAACACAAGAGAAGATAATGGGACAGCCCGTCTCTTGCGGTTTTTCGTATCTTATAGCGGTAAGCCCAGGCAAATGTTGAGTAATTGCAGAAAAACCCGCCCTGCGGATAGTCTTTTTCCTCCAGTTCCTGACGGATTTCCCATAATTGTTTTGAAGATCCGCGGATCTGCATATTGATTTTTTGTACCCTTTCCTGAACTTCCGGGGAAGGCCTGAGTCCCATTTGATCCATCAGATTTTTTTCCAGTTCTTCCGAAACCTGGAAGGCTTCTTTCCACCGCTCCATCCCCATCAGGGCCTCCATCCAGCCGATATACCATTCTTCATAGGGATAAAGCCGTGCTGCTCTTTTGGCAGCTTCGAGCATACATCCATAGTGTTTGCCTGCGTTCAGCAGCCGCAGATGGCTGCGCACGCATTGGGTGTAGAGATTTTGGAAATATACCTGCTTTTGTGCAACCCAGGGTTCCGAAGTAAGCTCAGTCAGAAATTCTCCTTGATAGAATGTGCAGGCCCGGTCGAAAGATTCTGCTGTCTGGTTGATAAGTGCTTCCTTTGCTGCAGATTCAAAGATTTTGGCGTCGATTTGAATTTCCAATTCCTGGGGCTGCCAGCAAAAAACTCCTTTCTTATGCAAGGTGTCATTTTCCTGCATTAACCCTAATTCAATCAAGTATTTTTTCAATCGGTAAACTAATACACGAAATCGTCCATACTGGCTGCTTTCGTCGCCGTCGTCATTCTGGTAGAGGAGTTCCATCGCCTTGCGTTTCTCGATCCCGGCTTCCCCGTAAAGTAAAATAAGAAGAAACAGATTCTTTGTCTTGCTGAAAATGCTTCCGGGAAGTTCGAGCTTCTTATTCTCCAGTTCCATATAAAAATCGCCCAGCATATGAACGAATAAATGTCTTGCCATGGATTCTCCTCTCTGTCAGTATCTCCAGTCTTATCGGCAAAGTCTGCCATTTTTAGATGAAAATTCTCTGCTGTATGAAGGGATAAATGTCTTGCCGATCACCGCATTTCTTTTTTGGTAAGATTCTGCGCGCATTCTTAGGATGATTACCTGTCTTTTCTTTATTATACACTTTAAGTTGTTAAAATTCAACCATTAGTGTTTAATATTTCAATACAATATTTCAAAACAATTAAAAAATATCCTGGTTTTTTTCTGAAATTGTTTTTTGTACACATATTTTCAGGTAATTTATTTATGTGCAGAAGGAGGTGAAGTATGGACGTGGAACTTGGCAATCGTATTAAGTATCTGCGACAACAGGCAAACCTGAAACAATCCCAGCTCGCCAAACTTATCAATGTTTCTCCGGCCCTGATTTCCGCTTATGAACTTGGTGACAGGAAGCCAAGTTTGGAGGTTTTAGTCAGCTTAGCAGCTACATTTAAAGTTTCCACCGACTATTTGCTCGGCCTTCAATACCACACACCATGCAGTCTGGAAGGCTTGTCAGATCAGGATGCCAACGCTATCCTTACTCTTGTAGAATCGCTTCGCTACAAGTCGTTGCTTCGGGCTGGTTCCGAAATGTAACAAATAATTTTTGTTTGTAAATTGAGCATCCGGCAGGCAGAACATTCGCCTGTCGGTTTTTCGCTTTATAGGAAATTGTGTCCTATAAAGCAAAACCCCTCCGGGGGATGCACACTCCGCGCTAAGGAATATAGTTGCTAAAGCAACCGAGCTCCGGCGCGAGAGTCCGGCGAGCCGGACTCTTTTTTATGTTATTTTTTAAGATTTTCGGGCAGTTGTAACGCCAGTTGTAACGGAACAAATGCTAAAATTTCCTTAAACCGGAAAGTGAAGAGAAAACTGGAAAAAAACGGCAGCATGGTGGATAAGGCATTTCCGGGAGTTTATAGAAAGTATTTGTCAAAAAGGAGGCAAATGTATGGAAAGAAGAACAGAAAACCGATTAAGGCAAAGGAATCGGATGCGGAATCATTGGTGCCCGGCAAAACGGCTGGCAGCGTTCATCTTGTCATTTGCGATGCTTGTTGTCAATATCGGCAATTCTGCCGCTGTCGCCATGGCAGCAGAAGGAAACAGCAGACATGTGGAATTTCAGATGAACCAGGAGGACATCTGGACGGCGGCTAAAGAAGCTGTGAGCGCCGGAATAGGAATTTCAGCAGAGAGTTTTAACTTTGCACAGGGTGATCTGGAAGGAATCGGGGAATTATTTGCAGGGGGACAGCTCTTTGAGATTACAAATGAGGTAAAGTATAATGCTTATCCTGATACCGAAGGAGCGGAACTGCGGGTATTTATCCGTATTCCCGGAGATGGAGATCCGGGAAGCTACAGGTTTACCGGTAAGGAAAAGCTGATATTTATGTATATGAACAGCGGAGAGGGAGACCTCAATGCCAGCGTAAAGATCGTTGGTGCAAAAACCGGGGAAATCGTGGTCAATACTGGAAAAATTTGTGTGGAATCTTATCAGGAAGCCTTTGGTGGCAGTGATGAGAAAGAGAACGAAGAGAATTTGACTGATCAGACCATTCAGATGGAGCCTGTCCAGGGAAATCAAAATAACGCTGATAAAGAGATGGAAGGAGGCACGGGCAGAGGAGAAATGGTGCCTGGCGAAGAAATTACAGGCAATGAAGAAACTGCTGCCAGTGAAGAGACGACCGCCGGAGAAGAAACAATGAGCGAAGAAGGCTCTGCCGGTGAAGATACAATGACGGAAGAGGAAAGTTCTGCCGGCGAACCAGCTGGCGAGACAGAACTCGGGACGGAAGAGGGAACAGATAATGGCAGCGAAGATGGAACCGAAGAAGGCCCGGACAGCACAGAACAGGAAACTTTGGATAATGCCGCAGCCAGCGGGGAAGAAGTAAGCGAGCTGGGGCAGGGCAATGACGATATATCATCTGAAACAGCAGCAGAAGATAAGTCGGAAACAGAAGCAGGGGAAGCGATAGAAGAAAACGGGGATTCTCATGGTGAAGAATCCGCAGAAGGAACAGCAGGAGAAGTTTCCGCAGAAAAATCTGAAACAGCAGAGAAGGAAGAAGCAGAACCTGACCATAATGGCGGGGATGTAAAAGAGCCAGAAAAAGCCGGTTCCGCGGAAGAAAAGAGCGGCGAAGCCGGTCAGGACAGTGACAGAGACAGCAAAAAAGGTGAAGAAAGCGCAAAGGATGACAGTGGGGCATCTGATAATCGTGCAGGTGCCGATAATTCTTCGGATACATCAGGAGGAGATGAAGAAGGGCAGAAGCTGTCCAAATCCAATAACCAGGTGCGCATCGTGGCAGAAAGTGCATGGGATAAAGATGGACTGGTAGCTGTAGGAGAAAATACGACAGCAAGAGTAATTGTGATGGAACTTTCGGCTACTGGATTTGTAGCGGAAGCTGCGGAAGAAGTATTGGAAGAGGAGATTCCAGAAGAAGTTAAGAAGTTTTTGGAGGCAGTGGGGGAACTGCCCGCACCGGAAACGGTAACAAAAGAGAATGCAGAAGAGATTGGCGAAAAAGTAAATGCGGTAATTGAACTTTGGGAAGGGCTGGATGGCCTTGAACTCGGTTATGAAGAGCGCGAAGACGTGTCAGCAGCAATGGAAGTCGTATATGCGGTGCTTGAAAAGGTGCTGGAAGCGGAAGAAATTGAGGATGGTGCTGGTTATATTGCCAGTGGAGACAGCCTGTTTTCCCGTGATTACCATATTTATGACGATAACGTTGTCGATGAGCTAAATAGAAAAACCCTGAATTTAAACATCAAGGTCGGTGTTGGTGAAACATGGATAGATGAAGGTGTTTTTCGATTTCAGGATATGAGTTATGGTGTTTATCATGTGTCTAGCTGGGATGATTTTGATATTTGGAGTACAAACGAGGAAGTTTTGAAAGTGACTGCTGTACCCAATGGTAAATCGTTGAAAATTATTTATGAGGGTATAGCAGATGGAACAGCCCAGATCAAGATGGCATTTAATCTTACTACTATTAGTACGGGAGAAGGCTCTATATGGGGGGAAGATAACTGGGGTGCAGCGGCATGCGCAAACTGTACAGTGGGTACCGCAACGGTGGGTACTGGTGAATCGATAACACCTACACCGGAGCCGGAAGGGGATGGATTCCGTCAACATGAGATCTATATGCCGGTTGGCAGTACAACGTTTCTTAATATTCAGTCACCCGGTTATTCTGATTACGGCAATCTCTATAACACACTGATTCCTAACAATAATTGCTTGACCACTAGCAGTACTGATCATGAGGTGGCTACCATCAGTGCAACGAGAGATAAAAGCACTTATTATACTACTTTTAAGGCGGAGATTACAGCTGGAAATAAGCCTGGGATTGCCATAGTTTCTGCCAAATATGACTGTAGGGTTCAAAAAAACGGATTTATTTACTATCAAAACTTAGGATTCAATAATCTGGTTGATGATTTTATCGTTCATGTATATGACCCGGAAACAGTAACTATTATGCCTGGTAAAACACATGATTTTAAGTACCCGGAAGTGCCCATGACAGATTTTAGTGAGAGCCTTTTGCGGACAGTACCTTATGTGGATGATACCGATGTTTTTGAGATAACTCGGAAAAACCCTTCAACTCCCAGCGATACAGTTCCTACAGGTCAGATGACGTTTACGGTAAAAGCGAATAAAGAAAATAAGAGCGCGATGGCGGGAGCAGAAGCCGTTTTTGCAAAAGATATAAGAGTTGCTCCTGGTGGCGATACACAGTGGAGTAATAGCTACACCGTGTATGTTTATCAAGTGAATCTTAAGAGTGAAAAAAATGGAAAAACGCAACGATGGAAAAACGGACCCCGCGATGTTCAGGATAAGCTTATCTCTGACATGGCGGGGTTTTTGGCGGGATGATATATTTTCACCTTTTTAACTTGCAGTCCCACTCAATCCGGTTTATAATGGAAACGCTAATGGATGTAAGAAAGGGGGATTTTCGTGTTTCTGTTATTTTTCCTCGTATGGATTATTTTAAATGGCAGGATAACTGCCGAAATCTGTGTTCTTGGTCTGCTCTTGTCGGCAGTTTTGTTTTTCTTTATCTGCCGTTTTATGGATTACAGTATAAAAAAAGAACGTTTGCTGTTCCATCTCACCCCTCTGTTTTTCCAATATTTTTTTGTGCTGATTCAGGAAATTGTTAAAGCAAATTTATGTGTGATGAAAATTATTCTTTCACCGGAGCTTCAGCCGGAGCCAGCGCTGGTGTATTTTCGGACGGAGCTGCAAAGCGGATTGTCAAAGGTTATTTTAGCTAATTCCATTACCCTTACACCGGGGACGATTACGGTTTCCCTG
Source organism: uncultured Lachnospiraceae bacterium (assembly GCA_910584785.1). Lineage (GTDB taxonomy): Bacteria > Bacillota > Clostridia > Lachnospirales > Lachnospiraceae > Caccovicinus. The sequence goes on from CAJUDX010000008.1 coordinate 67,361, forward strand.
GAAGATAACCGTTTTTGTGTCCACTGCCTGGATCGTGAACTGGCGGAGGGGATGGAATCGTCGGTGTTTGTGGAATTATTGGAAAAGATGGAGGCAGAGGAGAGAAGATGGAAATAATTGAACAGGCATATCAAGGCCTTTTTACGGTAGTTGTATTATTCCTGGCACTTCTGATTATCTGCTGTATTCTCCGTTCAGCGATAGGGCCAAGAACAGCCGACCGGATTATTGCGATTAATATGACCGGGACAATGATTATTATGATTATCGCGGTGCTGTCGGTGATGCTTGATCAAAACTATCTGGTTGATATCTGTCTGATTTATGCGATGATTAGCTTTTTGGGCGTGGTGGTGCTCTGTAAAATTTATACGGGGGTATATCTTCAGAAAAAGCACCGGAAGGCCACGTTCGAGGCGATTGCCGAAAATATCCATGATCAGCAGCCAGATACTGATGTACATTGTTTCGATAGTCCTGAAGCAGAATATGCAGGAGATGGCAGGGAGGGTAAGGCTGACGGGAAAGGGAAGCCGGATAAGAAAAAGGAGGGGCATTCGTGATGGTTTTTGCGTGGTGCAGGTTTGCGGCAGCGGCGATCTGCCTCAGCATTGGCCTGGTGTTTATGGTTTTGGCTGTTTTTGGGGTAAACCGCTTTCATAAAGCTTTAAACCGGATGCATGCGGCGGCGCTGGGGGATACCCTGGGAATTTTATTTGTTTTTCTGGGGCTTATGATGATCCGCGGGTTTTCTTTTGATTCCCTGAAACTTTTCCTTGTTATTCTTTTCTTTTGGATCGCCAGTCCGGTTTCCGGTCATATGATTAGCCGTTTAGAGGCGATGACCGATGAAGATTTAGGAGAAATCTTTGTGCTTAATCAGGTAAAACCTGCCGAAAAAGGGATGGGAAAAGAACATAGTAAAGAGAAAAAGAAAAAAGGGAACGCCGGGAAGGGGGAAAAGAAGAATTGAAGATGTTTGAAGTGATTTTGCTGCTGGGCTTAATTGTCTGTTCGATTTCCGTTAGTCTGACGAAGGATTTGCTGACATCCATTATTATTTTTATGTCCTACAGCCTGATTATGTGTGTGATTTGGGTATTACTGCAGTCGCCGGATCTGGCGATTACCGAGGCGGCGGTCGGCGCGGGTGTTACCAGTATTTTATTTTTTATTACGCTGAAGAAAATCAAGGCAATCCAGAAGGAGGGCCAGGATGAGCAGACAGAAGGATAATTATGAAAATAGCTGGTGGCTGAAGTTTAAACGCTGGGTCGAAGGCGAGATCGATCCGCTGGCCCACGGTATGGAGACAGTAAGACCGGATCAGGAAACCGAGGACAGGAGATGGCAGAGGGAAAAGCTTCTTCAGGCCCGGACGGCAAAGGAGCGCAAATCACAGGAACTTAGGGAGGCATTAGAGGCCAGGGAGCTTAGGCAGTACCAGAAGATTTATCAGGTTCTTTCCGTCCTATTATGTGTCGCTGTCAGTCTGGTGCTGCTCTGGACGATCACTTATCTGCCGGAAATCGGTGACGCGGGCAACCCGGATAATAATGAGGTTTCTGCCCGCTATATTGAGCAGGGGCTGAAGGAAACGGGGGCAGTGAATATTGTCACAGGGATGATTTTGGACTACCGGGCGTTTGATACCTTTGGTGAGTCCTGTGTGCTGTTTATTGCGTCCTGTTGTGTGCTGGTTCTTCTGCGGATGGATGGCGGAAGTGACGGCGAAAAAAGTGGGAAGAAAGGGGCATCAGGGGCAAAGAAACGGATGGCGGAGACGAACGACCGCCTGTATGAACCGAAGAATGATGTTATTCTTCAGCAATGTTCCTGTGTGCTGGTTCCGCTGATTTTAGTGTTTGGCGTGTATATTGTCTTAAACGGGCATCTTTCTCCCGGCGGCGGATTTTCTGGCGGAGCGGTTCTGGGATCGGGCCTGATTTTGTATTTGAATGCGTTTGGGTTTCGCCGGACCGGGCAGTTTTTGACAGAGAAGGTTTACCGCCGCGTGACCTTAAGTGCGCTGACGTTTTATTGCCTGGCGAAGAGTTATTCCTTTTTTACCGGGGCAAATCATCTGGAAAGCGGGATTCCTCTGGGAACGCCGGGGGATATCTTAAGCAGCGGCTTGATTCTGCCCTTAAATATCTGTGTGGGTCTGGTGGTGGCCTGCACAATGTATGCGTTTTATGCCCTGTTTCGAAAGGGGGGAATGTAGGATGATGGAGAATCTATTCTATCATCTGGAAGAGGCGGCAGCTATGGTGCTGTTCGGCATTGGGTTTACGATGCTTTTGCTTCACCGGAATCTGATTAAAAAGATTATGGGAATGAATATTATGGATACGGCAGTGTATCTGTTTCTTGCGGTAAAGGGGTATATCCGGGGGCGGATGGTGCCTATTGTGACGGATGGGATTTTAGATGCCTCGGCCTATATTAACCCGGTGCCCAGTGGCCTGGTGCTGACGGGAATCGTCGTCTCGGTCAGCACAACGGCGCTGATGCTGGCGCTGACGATAAGGCTTTATGAACGGTATCATTCCCTGGATTTGGATGAAATTTTAATGGGAGTGAAAAGGGAGGAACACGCATGACACTGGTACAGAATTTTCCCTTTTTCTCCATTATCATTGCCATGTTTTCCGGGATTATTTCCTCAGTTCTGACAGGAAAGCAGGCCAGAAATATAAGTCTGGCGGCGATTTCGGTGACGACAGTAATGTCCGCAGCCGTGCTTTTTTTCTGTTTGCGGACAGGGGAAAGTTACACCTATATGATGGGTCATTTCCCTGCACCCTGGGGCAATGAAATCCGTGCCGGTGTCCTGGAAGGCCTGACCGCCCTGCTGTTTGGCCTGGTGATGCTGCTTGCGGTGATTGGCGGGATGGAGCACACCTTTTTGGATGTGGAGGAGACGAAAATCAATTTATTTTTTATTATGATTGATTTAATGCTCAGTTCTCTGTTAGCATTGATTTATACGAATGATTTATTTACTGCCTATGTGTTTGTGGAGATTAATACTATCGCTGGCTGCGGCCTGATTATGATTCGCCAGGTTGGGCGGAGTTTTACCTCAGCGATCTGGTATATGGTGATGAGTCAGCTGGGTTCCGGTCTGTTTTTAATTGGTTTGACGCTGCTCTATGATGTGACAGGCCACCTTTTAATGAGTCCGGCGAAAGAGGCAGTGGCGCTGCTTGAGGCGGCGGGAAGCTATGAAATTCCCCTTTTGGTGATTTTGGCTGTGATTAGTGTGGGGTTGGCGATTAAAAGCGGACTGTTTCCCTTTCATGCCTGGATTCCCCATACCTACGGCTATGCCACGCCGACAGCAAGCGCTATTTTATCTGGTCTGGTGTCCAAGGGTTATATTTTTTTGTTAATTAAGATTTTTTACCGGGTTCTGGGACGGGAGAATGTGATTGCCAGCCGTATCGTCAATGTGCTGTTTATCTTTGGATTAGCCGGGATGATTATGGGCTCTGTGCTGGCCATTATGGAAAAGGATACCCGGCGGATGATTGCCTATTCTTCGGTGGCACAGATTGGCTATATTTATATGGGAATTGGCCTGGGAACTGAGGCAGGGATGGTGGCAGCTGTTTTCCATATGTTCACCCATTCGGCGACAAAGGCGCTATTGTTTATCAGTGCGGTGGGGCTTTATGAGGTTTCGGGGGATAAGAAGGACTTTAAAAGCCTTAGAGGTGCGGGATATCGGAATCCGTTAGCGGGAATTGGTTTTACCGTGGGGGCGCTTTCCATGGTGGGCTTTCCCATGCTGTCCGGTTTTATTTCCAAGCTTTTATTCGCAACCTCAGCCTTAAACAGCCCGCATAAGATGATGCCTACCCTGATTGGCCTGGCGGTGAGCACGGTATTAAATGCGATTTACTTCCTCCGTCTGGTGATTACGCTTTACCGGGGCGGGAATGCACCGACCGGCAAAGAGATGCGGGAGGGCAAGCACCTGCAGTACCATCCGGGCATGCTTCGCCTGGCGATCTGCGGTTTTATTCTGCTCAACTTATTTTTAGGGCTTCAGTCCCAGCCGGTGGTGCGTGGTATTGCGCTTGGGCTTGCAATGTTTGATTAGTTAACCGATAAGGAGAATGGCAATGGCAGGAAAGATACAATTACTTCTTCCGGTGGTTTTTCCTATTTTGATGGGAATTATCGTAGTGACTGCGAAGGGGCTTAGAAATAACCGAAAGGGCCTGTGCCGGGTGGTGTCTGTGGGGCTGGTGGTGAGCTGGCTGCTTGTTCTTTGGGCACTGACCGTGGATAGCGGGGGGCTTAGCCTTTGGCAGTTTACCGCTGCAGTGGAGATTGCCTTTAAGGTGGATGGCATCAGCCGTCTGTTTGCCGGGCTGACAGCGACGGTGTGGCTTTTGGTTGGAATTTATTCGTTTTCCTATATGACACACGAAGAGAGGGAACATGAATTTTTCGGGTGTTATTTGATTGTACTGGGTGTATTGATTGGGCTGGATTTTTCAGCAAATTTAATCACCTTTTATCTGTTTTATGAGGCAATGACACTGACCTCCCTTCCCTTGGTTCTCCATGAGAGGACGAAGGAAGCGGTGATGGCTGGCCTGAAATATTTATTTTATTCTGTTGCGGGCGCTTTTTTGGCGCTGTTTGGAATCTTTTTTCTGACTGTGACGGCGGGGGATCTGACTTTTCTTCCCGGCGGTGTTCTTAAAGCAGAAATGCTTGCCGGGCGGGAAGCAGTGTTTTTTGCAGCTCTCTGCTGTATGCTTGTTGGTTTTGGCGCGAAGGCGGGAATGTTTCCCCTGCATGGCTGGCTGCCCACGGCCCATCCGGTGGCTCCGGCTCCGGCAAGTGCTGTGCTTTCCGGTGTGATTACCAAGTCCGGTGTGCTGGGAATTATCCGGGTAGTGTATTATATTGCGGGGCCCAGGCTGATTCGCGGGAGCTGGGTGCAGACGGTGTGGATGATTCTGACCCTGACTACAGTATTTATGGGCTCTATGCTGGCCTATAAGGAACCTGTGCTGAAAAAGCGGCTGGCTTATTCGACGGTCAGCCAGGTTTCCTATATTTTGTTTGGTTTAAGTCTTTTGGAGCCGACGGGCTTTGTGGGGGCATTGTCCCATGTCATCTTCCATTCACTGGTGAAAAATGCATTGTTTATGTCGGCTGGAGCAGTTATTTTTTGCACGGGCTGGACGAAGGTGGAGCAGATGAAGGGACTTGGACGGGTGATGCCAAAGATGCTGGCCTGCTATACCCTGGTTTCGCTGACTTTGGTGGGAATACCGCCGACCAGCGGTTTTATCAGTAAATGGTATCTGGCGCAGGGGGCATTATCCTCAGAAACCGGAGTATTTACCTGGCTGGGGCCGGTGATTTTGCTGATAAGTGCTCTTTTAACGGCGGG
>CAJUDX010000009.1:0-11256 GCA_910584785.1 uncultured Lachnospiraceae bacterium
TAATCCGTACAGTAACTGTACAGTCAAGAGGTGTTTTGAAAAATGGAGAAAAAAAGAAAACTGCTCACGATCGGTCAATTTGCGGCCCTGCATGGTATTAATAAAAAAACTTTAATGTGGTACGACGAAATTGGCCTTTTCTGCCCGTCGTTTATCCATCCCGAAAACGGATACCGATATTATAGCTACTATCAGAGTGCCATTTTGGAAACGATTCTGCTGATGCGGGAGTTGGATGTGCCGATTGATGAGATTCAGGCATTTATGAAAAATCGTTCAGCTGCCAGTATGGAACAGCTTCTGCAGGAAAAAATAGAAGATTTAGACCGCCATATGGCGCATCTAAAGGCGGTACGAAAAACTCTGTCCTATCACCATCAGAATATGCAGACCTTATTGACCATGGACTTGTCGAAAATCAGCATTGTGCAGAAGAAGGAACACAGTTTAGTTACGGTAGATATTAATCAGGATACTACATTTGATAAGCAGGTAGAGATGATTACTGCCGAAACAAAAAAATATCAGCTGCGCCGTCTGCATGATGCCTTGTATGGGACGATGATTGCAGTGGATAGCCTGAAAAGTGGAAATTTTGGGGATTATTCCAAGCTTTTTATCGAAATACCATTTCCCATAAAGAAGGATGGATTGCATCTGCAACCTGCCGGGGATTATGTACGGGCATTTTACAAAGATGTGGCGGAAAGCCCTGTTTTGTGTTATCAAAAGATATTTGATTATGCCGAAGAACACGGCCTTGTATTATCAGGATTCTCTTATGAGGTCATTATTAATGAAAATGTAATTGACAAAATAGAGGACACACTTGTGCAAATTGAGATACCTGTGAAAACAAAATAAGTGATTTCCAGCAGTTCTGCCCATGCCATCCGGCAATGGGATATTCGTTCCCCGGTCCGGCCCTCAGCAATAGCGATTTGCCTGAGGATAAACGGATAGTATCGATAGTATCAGGAGTATTTTATCGTTGCCGACAGATTGCTTTTTATGCTACAATACAGTTGCTAAAACCAATGCTGACAGAATGGAGAATGTAAAGATGAAAACCCTGGATATGACCAAAGGGTCACCAATTCGGCTGATTTTACAGTTTACCGTGCCGCTGCTTATCGGCGCGGTGTTTCAGCAGTTTTATAATTTTACAGATACGATGATTGTGGGAAGGTGCCTGGGGGATAAGGCAGTGGCGGCTGTGGGGGCGACCAGCGCCCTGTATTCGGTGCTGATTAATTTTGCCAATGGTATGAATAATGGCTATGGAATCCTTATTTCCAGAGTGTTTGGGGCAAAGGACATAAAGGAACTGAAAAAAACGGCGGCAACGATGTTGGTGCTTAATGCTGCAGTTACGCTGGCGCTGATCTTGATAATTCTTCCGCTGCTTCGTCCGCTGCTTTACTGGCTGGAAACACCGGAAGAAATTTTTTCCCAGGCTCATCGTTACATTATGGTGATTGTAAGCGGGATGGCAGCAACGATTGGCTATAATATGGGGGCCGGGTTTATGCGGGCGGTGGGAAACAGCAGGACACCGCTGTATTTTTTGATGTTTTCCTGTGGGTTAAATGTCGTCCTTGATCTTTTGTTCGTGGCGGTATTTTCGCTGGGGGTGGAAGGGGCGGCAGAAGCGACTGTACTGGCTCAGGCGATTTCAGCAATGCTTTGCTTTGTTTATATTTACAGAAATTACCAGGAATTTCTGCCGAAAAGAAAGGACTGGAAGATGAAGGCGCAGCGGGTGAAGGAAATGCTGCTTACAGGTTTATCGATGGGGCTGATGCTTTCTCTGTTTTCCCTTGGGTCAATTATTCTGCAAAAAGGAATTAACCAGCTGGGAACGCAGATTATTACTGCGCACACAGCTTCGCGGAGGATTTATGAACTGTTGATGATGCCGATTTCCATGGTTTCCTCGGCAACGTCCATTTTTGTTGGTCAGAATTTTGGGGCGAAAAAATATCAAAGGATAAGGAAGGCAATTCAGCAGGCGATAGGGGTATCTGCGGCCTATTCGTTTCTTTCAGTTATCCTTGCCCATGTTCTGGGCGGCCCGCTTGTCTATCTGCTGATTGGAACCAATGATCCGGTGATTATGGGCAATGCGACCCTGTACCTGCGGGTTTGTACCCTGTTTTTTATCCCGCTGGGTGTACTGCTAGTTATACGAAATGCCATTCAGCCGATGGGATGCAAGATTTCCCCGGTGCTTTCCAGCGCGGTTGAACTGCTGATGAAGATAGCGTTCTGCTTTTTGGTTATTCCGCGTGTCGGCTACCTGGGAGTTGTGTTTACTGAACCGGTGATCTGGACGGTGTGCGCAGTGTTTTTGGGCGTGATTTACCTTCGGTTTCAGCGGCGCTTGGTAATGGTATAGCAAATGGGAGTTGGGGAAGGAAGATAGCGATGAAGTTCATTCACTTATCTGATCTTCACCTGGGAAAGCGCGTAAATGCGTTTTCCATGATTGACGATCAGAAAGATATAGTAAAGAAAATTCTTAAGGTAATTAAAGAAGAAAAGCCGGATGCTGTCCTGATTGCGGGAGATATCTATGACAAGCCGGTTCCCTCTGTGGAGGCAGTGGAACTTTTTGATGATTTCTTAAAGCAGCTTTCCCGGCAAAAGCTGCAGGTGTTCATTATCAGCGGGAACCATGACTCGCCGGAGCGAATGGCATTTGCAGCAGAATTAATTGAAGCCAGCGGTATTCATATCGCACCGGTTTATGGAGGGAAGGTGGAGCCGGTTTCTTTAAGGGATGCATATGGGACAGTGAATATTTACATGCTTCCCTTTATTAAACCTGTGCATGTGCGGAGCGTGTTCCCGGAAGAAAAAGCGGAATCTTATACCGAAGCCCTTGACGTGGCGATCTCCCATATGGAGGTTGATAAGGAAGAGAGGAATATTCTGCTTACACATCAGTTTGTAACCGGGGCGGTGCGCTCGGAATCGGAAGAGATTTCCGTGGGAGGTTCGGACAATGTGGACGCTTCGGTGTTTTCTGCCTTTGACTACGTGGCATTAGGACACATCCACGGGCCGCAGCATGTGGGAAGGGAAACGATTCGGTATTGCGGGACGCCGTTAAAATATTCATTTTCGGAGACAAGACACCGAAAGTCGGTTACTGTTTTGGAAATGAAAGAAAAGGGAAAGAATCATATCTGCACAGTAGATTTAGTTCCGCTTCATGATTTACGTGAATTAAGAGGAACGTATGAGGAATTGACAAATAAGAAAAATTATGAGGGAACCGTCCTGGATGATTATATACATATTACTCTTACGGATGAGGAAGATATTCCGGATGCTGTCGGGAAACTGCGCGTGATTTATCCTAATTTGATGAAATTGGATTATGATAACCGAAGAACGAGGGGAAATCAGGAAATTACGGGCGGGGAAGATGTGGATACCAAGACGCCGATGGAGTTAATTTTTGATTTTTATGAAAAGCAGAATAACCAGCCAATGAATGAAGCGCAGGAAGGCTTTGTAACAGAATTGATGGAGAAGATTTGGAAGAACAACGGATAATTTTGAACACGCCTGCGGCGTTATAAGAAGCTGATATAAAGTGATTTGGAAGAATAACTGATAATCCTGGACGCATCATGGATAAAAATTAAAAATATTGCGGCAAAATAAAAAGAGAAGATGAGGGAAAGAAACAGATGAGGCCATTAAATCTTGTAATATCGGCATTCGGCCCCTATGCGGGACGGACAGAGCTGGCATTGCGCGAACTGGGAAACCGCGGATTGTACCTGATTACCGGAGATACCGGGGCAGGAAAGACGGCGATTTTTGATGCAATTACCTATGCCCTGTATGGGGAAGCCAGCGGGGAGAGCCGGGAATCTTCTATGCTTCGCTCGCAGTATGCTGATCCGGACACGCCTACCAAGGTGGAACTCTTGTTCTCGCATGGGGGAAAGGAGTATACAGTTCGACGGAATCCCAGATATGTGCGTCCGGCAAAGCGGGGCGGGGGGATGACCGAGGGAAAGGCAGGGGCACAGCTTATCTGTCCGGATCGGGTTATTGCCAGGCCCAGGGAAGTGGACGAGGCGGTTAAGGAGATTCTCGGCATTGACCGAAATCAGTTTTCACAGATTGCCATGCTTGCCCAGGGGGATTTTTGCAGGCTGCTCCTGGCAGATACCAGGGAGAGGCAGGAGATTTTTCGGAAGGTATTCCAGACCCAGAATTATCAAATATTGCAGAGGCAGGTTAAGGATCAGGAAAGGAATGCCTATCATGCGTGCCAGGATGCAAAAAAGAGTGTCCGCCAGTATGTGCAGGCGATTGTCTGTGACGAAGATGAAGGGTATCTTGACAGGAGGAAACCTGCGGATTCGGATCAGGGCATGGAGACTGTTTTGGGAGTGCAGGGGCGGGCTGACGGAAAGATTTATTATTCAGATGTGGAAAAGGCCAGGGATGGAAAGCTTACCATTAAGGATACCTTGGAACTGCTGGAAACGCTGGTGGCATGGGATGTCCTGGAAGAGGAAGAGCTGAAAAAAGAACGGGAAGGGCTGGAAAGGAGGCTGGCAGAGGTAAATACCCGGATTGGCAAGGCGCAGGAGCAGGAGAGAGCGCAGAAGAACCTGGAGGAAGTTCTGCAAAAGGAAGAGGAAAATGCGGGATTGCTGAAGGAAAAGAAAGAAGCATTTGACCAGGAAGAGGGGAAAAAGCCGCAGCAGGAAGAAATAAAGAAAAGGCTGGCGCTGCTGGAAGAGGAATTGGCAGAGTATGAAAAGCAGAGACAGCTTTTCAAGGAGATTGAACGGCTGGCTGGAGAACTGGAAGTCAGCCAGAGGAATATGGGAGAAAAGGAAGCAGAGGCAGGACAGAAGGGGCATAACCTGGAAGAATTGAAAGCGGAATATTCGGGCCTGTCTTTGGCGGGAGAGCAGCGGGAAAAACTGGTGTATAGAAGGGAAAGGGCCAGAGAGTGTAAAGCTATTTGCGAAAATCTGGAGATTGTCCGCAAAAAGGTGAGGGAAAAAGCCCTGTCTCTGGAAGAATGGAAGAAGGTTTTTGAAAAAGAGCAGCAAAAGATCTTGCGTCAGGAGGAAATCGGGAAAGAACTTGCCGTTTTGGAACAGGAAATACCAAAGTATCAGCAGATGGAGGAGAAGAAGCAAAAAATCCGGAAACTGGAAGAAGATTTACATAAAAATCGGAAGGAAAACGAAAAAAGTCTGCAGAAAAGGGAAGGGATTGAGAAAGAACAGACAGAAAATAAAAGACAGCAGGGGACGCTGACCGGGGCAGGGGAGAGGAAGGAAAGGCTGCTTCGGGAGAAGGCCCAGGAAGAGGCATTTTTTCATGATTTAGAGAAGCTTTGTCAGGAGATAAAAGCGTTTCAATCCCTGCAAGATGAGTTAAAGGAGTTTCAAAACGTCTACAGAAAGGCACAGGAACGCGCAAGTATACTGGAAAACCGGTATTTTCGGATGAATCAGGCATTTTTAGACGGGCAGGCGGGTTTGCTGGCGAAAGGACTGTCAGAGGGTGCTCCATGCCCGGTGTGCGGCGCTGTCCATCATCCTCAGCTTGCCCTGATTCCTGACAAGGTGCCGGAAAAGAAGGCATTGGAACAGGCAAAATGTGATTACGAAGAAGCGGCAAAAGCAGCTCAGGACGCCAGTGTGGAAGCCGGGAAAATTCATGGAAGAGTTTCCGGGCAGAAGGAGCAGTTAAAGCGGCAGGCAAAAGTGCTTTTGGGGGATGAAGGATTGCCGGAGTCTGCCGATGGAACCGGGAATGGACAACAGGCGGATGAACAGCGGCTTCGGACAGTAAAGAGGCTGGAGGAGATTGAAGGGGAAATCCGTCAGGAAGAGAAACGGATAAGGCAGAAAGAACTTCTGGAAAAGGGAATAATCGAAAAAGAAGAGGAAATTAAAGCATTGGAAGCAGAGATTTCGGAAAGAAAGAGACTGCTTGTCCGGGAAGAAACACAGAAACAGGCGCTGGAGGATCAGGTGCGTGTGCTTGCCGGGGAATTACGCTGTTTAAGTAAGCAGGAGGCAGAAAAAATGCTGTGTGCATTGACTAGAGAGCGGGAAGAGTTGCAGGCGGCGTATCAGAGGGCAAGTGAAGGTTATGCGCAGTGTGAAAAAGAACAGGCAGCATTAATGGTACAGATAGAATCCCTGCAAAAACAGTTGGAAGAGCCTGCATATATCGAGAATACCAGGGAAGAATTACTGCGCTTAGGGGAAGTTATCGCAGAGTTAGAAATGCAAATCGATAAGGAAGAGAAGAATGTTCGCCGGAAAGGGGAACTGGAGACGGAGATTTCTGGAAAAGAGATCACTGTAAAAAGGCTGGAGACGGAAATTCAGGGGTTAAGAGAAAGGATTGCATCGCTGCAGGTAAGGAAACAGGAGATGGAAAAGCAAGAGAGAGAATTGGCCCAAAAGCTTCATTATGCGGATCGAAATGCGGCAAAAGAAGAGGAAATAAGGCTGCAAAAAGACTTGGAAATCCTTCAGCGAGCTTATCATCGTGCAGAGCAGGATTATCATGCCTGTGTCCATGAACAGGCGAAATGGGAAGGACGGAGAAAATCTCTTCTGGAGCAGTTAGAACATGCAGAAGGAATTTGCCTGTTCGAAGAGACGGAAAAGCAAATAGAGTATATGACGAAGAAAAAGGAGGTGGAAGAGAAAGAAAAGATCTTGCGTTTCCGGCGGGGGACGAATGAGAAGTTACTGGACAATATTCGGCAAAAATCAAAGGATTTGGCTTCACTGGAAGAAAGATATGGGTGGCTGTCGAATTTGTCGGATACATTGAACGGGGAGTTAAAAAACAAAGAGAAAATGATGCTGGAAACCTATATCCAGACGACGTATTTTGACCGGATTGTCCGCCGCGCCAATCTGCGTTTGATGAAAATGTCCGGCGGGCAGTACGAGTTTAAGCGCATGGTTGGGGCAAGCAATCATAAAAGCCAGGGCGGACTGGAATTAAATGTTGTGGACCATTACAATGGGACGGAGAGAAGTGTAAAGACATTGTCCGGCGGAGAATCATTTATTGCCTCGCTGTCCCTGGCTCTGGGATTGTCGGAGGAGATTCAGTCCACCGCAGGAGGGATACAGATGGAAACCATGTTTGTAGACGAAGGCTTTGGAAGCCTGGATGAACATGCGCTGCAGCAGGCTTATGATGCCCTGGTAAGCCAGACCGGCGGAAACCGGTTGGTGGGGATTATTTCCCATGTGAGCGAATTGAAGGATAAGATTGATAAAAAGATTGTGGTGGTAAAAGAAAAGAGCGGGGGAAGCCGAGCGGAGATCTTTGTGTAGACGAGAAGGTATAAGAAATGGCAGACGGCATCAGAAATAAAAAAGAAGTTTGGGATGAAAAAAGCGGTGGATGCTGTTTTTGCTATTGTTGTTTTTATTATTACTGCTGCTGCAGTTGCTGTTTGTAAAATCAGTTTGTTTCAATATGGAGGTCAGAAATGAGAATATTAATGATACGCCACGGCGATCCGGATTATGAACACGATTCCCTTACAGAAGCCGGAAAAAAAGAGGCAGAGCTGCTTGCTGAAATTGCCGAAGATTTACAGATGGGGGATTGTTTTGTATCGCCGCTTGGTCGGGCGCAGGAAACAGCATCTTACAGCCTGAAAAAGCTAAATCGTTCGGCAAAGACCCTGGACTGGCTTCAGGAATTTCCGGCAAAGCTGGATGTCAACGGCTCGGAAAAGTTTCAAAAGATTTATCCTGACACGAAAAAGAAAGATGGTATTTACATGCCAAGGATTATATGGGACATGATGCCGTCCTATTTTCTGACTCACCCGGAATATACGGATAGACAAGCCTGGCGGGATTCTGAGGTGGCTAAAAACAGCGATATTGTTCCCCTGTATGATAAGGTGACAGCGAGCCTGGATGAACTGCTTTTCGGTTATGGCTATGTTCGGGATGGGATGCTCTATCGCGTGGAGAGGGCGAATACGGACACGGTTACGTTCTTTTGCCATTTTGGCTTAAGCTGTGTTCTTCTCTCTCATCTGATGAACGTATCACCGTTTGCGCTCTGGCATGGGACAGTTCTGGCGCCGACTTCGGTGACAGAGGTGATAACCGAGGAGAGGGAGAAGGGGATTGCGATGTTTCGCGCGCAGCGCATAGGAGATGTGCATCATCTTCTGGCTGGCGGAAGAAAACCTTCATTTTCTGCAAGGTTTTGTGAAACATATAACAATATGGAACAGAGACATTAATGGCGATGTTCAAGAAATAGAAAGGATGGATGAATATGTACATTGCAAAAGAAACACGTTATGATAAAATGCGCTATAACCGCTGCGGGAAAAGCGGGCTGAAACTGCCGGAATTATCGTTAGGATTATGGCATAATTTTGGCTCTAATGGAAATTTTGATACTATGACGGAATTATGCTGTACAGCGTTTGACCATGGAATTACACATTTTGATCTGGCAAATAACTATGGTCCGGTTCCCGGAGCAGCAGAGGAAAATTTCGGGCGCATTCTGAAAAAAGCGCTTGGTGCTTACCGGGATGAACTGGTTATTTCCACGAAGGCAGGTTATGATATGTGGCCTGGGCCTTATGGGAACTGGGGCAGTAAAAAATATCTGGTTGCCAGTCTGGATCAGAGCCTTCGCCGAATGGGGCTGGACTATGTGGATATTTTCTACCACCACCGTCCGGACCCGGAAACGCCGTTAGAAGAAACAGCGAGGGCGCTGGACGGAATTGTAAAAAGCGGAAAAGCGCTATATGTGGGAATCTCCAATTATAATAAAGAACAGACGATTGCCATTGCCGATTTATTTAATGAAATGGGAACCCCTTTTATCATTAACCAAAGGAAATATTCCATGCTTGTCCGCGATATTGAAAAAGACGGATTAAAGCGTTATGCGGCGAATAATGGAATTGGAATTATTACATTTTCACCGCTGGCGCAGGGCATTTTAACCGAACGTTACCTGCATGGGATTCCCAAGGACAGCCGAATCCGAACTGATGGGAGGTTTTTAAAAGAAGAATCTATTCGTCCAGAAGTTCTGGCAAAGGTGCAGAAATTAAATGCCATTGCCTGGGAGAGGGGACAGAGTCTGGCGCAGATGGCGCTGGCATGGATTCTTCGGGATAGGGATATTACCAGCGTATTAATTGGTGCGTCGAAGCCGTCGCAGATTCTTGATAATTTGGGAATGATGGAAAACATTGCGTTTAGTAAAGAAGAGCGGGAAAGGATTGAGCAGGTTTTAGCGCAATAGTCATTTGTTTTATTATCAAAGGTAAAAATTTAGGGTAAACAGTTCCTTTATCTGTTTCACCTGGATATCCGCGATATTCTTGACGGCAGGCGAGTGATTACCTAAACAATCGCAGAAAAACTTAAACCTGTTCAATATGGAAACTGTCAGGTGCTCTGCGGATATAAGTGCAGTTTTTCTTTTTGGTTAATAAAATAACATGTTCCGGTATATTCCCCTTTTTGATAAAGCGTATCTGCAATGTTTCGCATCCTGCGATTTAAGCGGTGATAGATAAGTTTCCTTTCCCACGGAAGTCCAAGCAGGTATTCGCGGTCAGACTCTTCCAGGAGATTTAGCATCTTCTTATAATTGGCAGGTTCCCTGCAGCTTTTAAGGCCAAAATCGCAGGAAATATAAGCGGTTTTTTCACCGTTTTCGGCACATTTATCCGTCAGGTAAGTGGCTAACGTTATCCTGTTTTGAACAGTAAATATTTGTTCATTCCAGACAATTTCTGGTTCTTTTATGGAATCAACAGCAACTTGGCGGAAACTTTTTCTGCCGTAGGCGTCATATTCTGTAACATATTCGTAGTTTTCCTTTTGCACGAATATTCCGGGTTCTTCAAGACGCAAAATTCCTGTCTGTAGAAAATGTTCCCAAATCGTCTGCTGAACCCGGTCGAAAGGCGTGGGAAAATCCAGGCGTTTCATGATTTGCGCCGCTGTATAGTCTAAATCTGCCAAATGCCGTATCGCTCCGCCGCTGGCTACATCGAAGGTAAAATTTGCCAGAGCAGTCTGAAAATAGGTTTGTTTTTCCATGCTTCACCTTTTTGTCTGTTGATATAAATTTGAACATAAATGTTTATCCATTGTTTATCCATTTTCATTTATTATAACTCAAATTTTTGCTGATGAACAGTTTTTTATGCTATGATTTATTTAGTAACCTGTTCCCGCCACCTAATAAAAAATCATCTACTGGATATTTTTACAAGAGGTGGCGAAAGCAGGTTACAAGATGCCTATGTTGTTTTACCGATTATCGGTTATATGATTTTACTTTAATACCTCATTCAAATCCATTGTTTTTGTCCCATCCTCCAGGATAAAGCATGGAATCCCGATGCCTCCGTTTGCTTTTACTGTTTCATACATAGCTTCATTATCACGGAGCTGTAAATATACCTTTAAGTCCGGCAAAGATGCGGATAAGTTTTTAAATTCAATATCGGCTTTTGCCTCAACCAGCTTATTCAGGGCATAAAGGGTATCGGGGCATAAATGGCTTCCTACTACGGTTACTTTCATGGTTTCAATCTCCTTTTTTTGTTTTTTTATTCTTGTTTTATTTATTATTATTTTATTTATTGTTATTTTATTAACGATTACTTTATTTATTCTTGTTTTATTAACGATTACTTTATTTATTATTGCTGTTTTTCTTTACGGCAATTGCTTCAATCTCGCATAAAACGCCCTTGGGCAGTTCTTTTACTGCCACGCAGCTTCTTGCTGGTTTTGAGGTAAAGTAACGGGCATAGACTTCGTTAAAAGCTGCGAAGTCTCCCATATTGGCTAAAAAACAGGTGGTTTTAAATACGTTGGCTAATTCGCTTTCTGCTGCTTCTAAAATAGCTTTTACATTCTTACAGCTTTGCTCTGCCTGGGCAGCAATTCCATCGGGAACATCTCCTGTTTTCGGGTTTACCGGAATCTGCCCGGAAGTAAAGATCAGCCCATTGACCTCAAAACCCTGAGAATAGGGACCAATGGCTCCTGGCGCTTTGTTTGTATTGATGATATTCATAGAAATAACCTCCTTGATGATAAGTTTTATGTTTTTTATCTTCAATTCTCCTCAGCTATATAAAAGTAAGCAGGATAAATGATGGAAGTAACTTACAGTAAACCTTCATGCGCCCAAAAGTGGTCGTATCACCATAAATAAACGTCT
>CAJUDX010000009.1:11356-65800 GCA_910584785.1 uncultured Lachnospiraceae bacterium
GCACCTGGAATACCTGAACTTAGACCGCCTAATTGGCGGTGAGCTTTTACAGTAAACCTTCATGCGCCCAAAAGTGGTCGTATCACCATAAATAAACGTCTGCTGGCGCACCTGGAATACCTGAACTTAGACCGCCTAATTGGCGGTGAGCTTTTACAGTAATCTAAGCTTCCACCGCACCGCCTGCAATTCTCTTTTCCAGCCAGTCTTTTCCTTCAACCAGCCGGGCAATAATCATGGAAGCAATCGTATCTCCGCTTGCGTTCAGACAGGTTGCTGCCGGGTCAACCAGGAATCCAATGGTGGCAATCAGCGGGAAGGCTTCTGCCGGGAATCCAAACAGGCTGACAATCAGCATTTCTCCAACCAGTCCGCCGCCCGGTGCGCCGGATAATACAAATGCGCTTAAGATGGCAACCACGATGGACATTGCATAGGTTCCAACTCAGGTATAGGGCATCTGGAAAACGCCGAAAAGGAAGGCAATTTTGGTAATCGAGGACAATACCGATCCGTCCATGTGCATGGTTGCACCCATAGGAAGAACGATGTTGCTGATATCATCCGGGACACCGATTTTTTTGCAGGCTTCCATGTTGACCGGAAGAGTAGCAACCGAACTTTGTGTGGCAAATGCGGTAACTGCCGGGTTAAAGATATGTTTGAGCATACGGCGGATGCCAAGCTTCCCTGCTGCAAAATAGCTGTAAAGCGGGAAGAAAATCAGGACGTAAACGGCACACATCGGGTAGTAAACCAGCATGGTTCTTCCGTAATCGCCGATTAACTGAGGCCCAAATTCTCCGACCAGGTTGGCAAAATACGCGCCCAGACCGATGGGGGCAAGTTTCATAATCATATCGACCATCAGCATAATAATATCATTCAGGTTATTTAAAAGCTTTCCTGCCCAGCTTTCCTCACCGCCGCATTTTGCCACAGCAAAACCGGACATAATGGCAAATACAATAATCGGGAGCATGTTGCTGCGGCTCATTAATCCGCTGAAATCATTGACGGTAAGAGAATTGACAATCATATCGCTGATGCTTGATGCTTCAGCCATTTCCGACGAACCCATGGCAATTGCCGTGTTGGCTGCCGGGGGCCAGATGTTTACGACCACAAGAACCAGGGCCGCGGCAAATCCACCGGTTACGATAAAGGTACAGACCAGACTTCCCAGGATTTTTCCCAGACGCTTCATATTGACCATATTTCCCACGGCGGTTGTGATGGATACGTAAACCATGGGAACGACAATCGTAAACATCAGGTTCAGGAAAATATCGCCGAGCGGTGCAAGAACCGTCGCTTTTTCTCCTAAAACCATACCAAGAACTGCTCCGATAAAGATGCCGCCTAGAAGCAGCAGCGGAAATTTATAACTGTCCCAGATTTTTTTTGCATTCATAAGTAACTCCTTTGACGAAGGTGTGTTATTTGTTTTTGGTTTTGTTTGTTTTGGTGCTGTTTGGTTTTTGTGCTGTTTGATTTTATGCTGCTTGGTTTTTATGTTGTTTTTTTGCATGATTTATTTTATTGAGGTGGTGAACTTACTTTCTTGCATCAACGGCTTCTTTTAACTGCTTCATTGCCTGCTGTAAAATGTTTCTTGGACAGGCGGCATTTAAGCGCATAAATCCGGTGAGGCTTCTGCCGAAGGTATAGCCTTCATTTAATCCCAGCCCGGCTTCTTCAATCATAAATTTTCGTAAGCCTTCATTATCCATACCAAGTTCGCGGCAGTCCAGCCACATCAGGTAGGTTGCATCCGGGACGTTGACCTTAATCTGCGGAATATTTTTCTCGCAGAAGGAGCGTACATATTCAAAGTTGCCGTCTAAATAGACAAGAAGCTGCTCCAGCCATTCTTCACCCTCGTTAAAGGCGGCTTCCATGGCTGCGGAACTGAAGGCGTTATTTCGCTGGATATCCATGTTCATCCAGAAGCGGTCAAAGATATCCTTGGTTTCTTTGTCCGGGAATACGGTTGTGGATGCCTGAAGCCCAGACAGGTTAAAGGTCTTTGTTCCGGAAATGCAGCTGATGATTTTTCCGGCGATTTCCTTTGAAACGGTTGCGGTCGGGATGTGCTTTTTCCCGTGGAAGATCAAGTCGGAGTGAATTTCATCCGAAACCAGGAGAACATTATTGGCAATACAGATATCCGCCATCCGACGAAGATCTTCCTTCGTCCACACAATGCCAAGCGGGTTGTGCGGGCTGCACAGCAAAAAGATTTTTACTTCTTTTGCTTTCTGTTCAAAATCTTCGAAGTCAACACCCCAGTGACCATCTTTTTCGACAAGCTGATTTTCCACGACCTCCCGTCCCCAGGCTTCGGTAACGTCATAAAATTCCGAGTAGACCGGCGTTTGAATCATTACCTTTTCGCCGGGCTTGCTGAACAGATTGACGATGGCGGACAGGGCAGGAACCACACCTAAAGACCAGCTGACCAGGTTCTTGTCAATTTTCCATCCATTGCGTCGCTCCTGCCAGCTGCAGATGGCGTCAAAGTAGCTGTCCGGGCGGGAGGTGTAGCCCCAGATGCCTTCATCTGCCCTGCGCTTCATCGCGTCGATAATCGGCTGCGCCGTCCGAAAATCCATATCGGCAACCCAGAGGGGGATAACCTTGTCGGTTCCGAATTTTTTAACTCGTTCATCATACTTTGCTGCGCGGTTTCCATTGCGGTCAATGACCTGGTCGAAATTATACTTCATTGTCGATGCTCCTCTCGTGATATTTAATTTTTCCTCGATTTTTTCATTCATTATTTCATCAATTATTTTACTTTTCTGGCTGCACACATCATCCGGTCGGTTTGCTGTGCGGGTACGTTTTTGGTGATGTTATCTTTGATTTTCTTTATGCCAATATAAAAAGCAAAAGACGTGCCAAAAAATAAAAAATTGTGAAAAAAATAAAAAAGAGAGGATAAAGCAGAAAAAAATTAGTAAACTTTCTTTATTATAAGGGGAAAGTATGGTATAAATGAAGGGGAGGAGGAAGTGGGCTGGATGTGGGGAAAATTTAGGTGAAGATAGTGAAGGATTGACCATTTGATATAAATTTAACCTTTTGGAACGGGGATGTTATAAGTTTAACCATTTGAATGACCAGGAATAGGAAGCAGCCCCTAATTGGTTATCTGCCGAATATTTGGAAAGGATGGAATGGATGTATAGGATAAAGACAGTAAAAGGCGATATAACAAAGATTACAGATGTGCAGGCAGTGGTGAATGCTGCAAACAACTCTCTTCTCGGTGGAGGAGGTGTTGATGGGGCGATACATCGTGCAGCGGGGCCGGAACTTTTAGCAGAGTGCAGGACACTTCATGGATGTAAAACCGGAGAGGCTAAGATTACAAAGGCATATAACCTGCCATGCGATTATGTGATACATACTGTAGGACCGATTTGGAATGGTGGAAGAAACAGGGAAGAAGAAGTCCTTGCAAGCTGTTATTTTCATTCTATGAAGCTGGCTTTAGAGTATGGAATAAGAAAGATTGCATTTCCTTCTATATCAACCGGAGTATATCATTTCCCAGTTGAACTTGCAGCAAAGATAGCAGTAAAGACAGTAAGCAGATTCCTAAATGATAACCCTGACCGTTTTGACCTTGTTGAGTGGGTGTTGTTTGATTCTGTAACAGAAGGAATTTATGAAACAGAAGTTGATAAGTTATTTATGAAAACGGATAAGACAATTAACTATTACAATATGAATGCAAAGGAATTTGCCTCAGGTACTTTGGTTGTGGATTTTGAACTTACGCAGAAAACATTTATAAGTAAATTATCTAAGGGAGCACTAATTCTTGATTTTGGCTGTGGCTCAGGACGTGATACAAAATACTTTATTTCACAGGGCTATCAGGTCGATGCAATAGATGGTTCAGTTGAACTGTGTAAGCTGGCAAGTGAATATACGGGAATTGATGTGAAAAATATATTATTTAATGAATTTTCGCAAAACGAAAAATATGATGCTATATGGGCGTGTTCTTCCATTTTACATTTGCCGTTAAATGAACTTTTGGATGTTATGCATAGAATGATGATGGCATTAAAAAATAATGGGATTATTTATACTTCTTTTAAGTACGGAACATTTGAAGGTGAGAGAAACGGACGTTATTTTACAGATATGACCGAAGAAACTTTTGCAGATTTTATTAAACTGATAGATAATGTTATGATAGAAGAACTGTGGATTACATCCGATGTAAGACCAGAACGAGGTGAAGAAAAATGGCTCAATATAATTTTACGAAAGAAATAGAAAGTAATTATGAAACAACAGTTGAGTCAACGGATGTAATGACAGGTGGCAGAGATCAAAGCCGGTTTTTATATTATCAGCTTAAAATGAGTATGCTCAAAGCCAAAGGAATAGATATTATAGTATCTTTCCTTATGGAATCCGGCATACGAATGATTTTGAATGATATTAGAAATGCTTTGGACAGAGGCGTTCCGGTGCGGATTTTGACGGGAAATTATCTGGGGATTACGCAGCCATCAGCACTTTACCTGATAAGAAGGGAATTGGGTAATCGCATTGATTTAAGATTCTATAATGATAAAAGAAGATCATTTCATCCTAAAGCATATATATTTCATTATGAAAATGCAAGTGAAATTTACATAGGTTCATCAAATCTTTCAAGAAGCGCATTAACATCGGGAATTGAATGGAATTATCGTTTTAACAGTATAGTGGATAATAAAAATTATCAGTTATTTTATTATACCTTTGAAGATTTGTTTTTCCACCATTCGATTATTATTGATGATGATGAACTGCGTCGATATTCAAAGAACTGGCATAAACCAGCTATCGCTAAAGATTTGGCTAAATATGATCATTTTGAGGAACGTATTGATACAAAAGTTGAATTATTATTTCAGCCAAGAGGAATACAAATAGAGGCATTATGTGCATTAGAAGACAGCAGAGCCGAGGGTGCAAGCAAAGGACTTGTTCAGGCGGCTACAGGGGTTGGAAAAACATATTTGGCAGCATTTGATTCCGCAAAATTTAACAGGGTTTTGTTTGTGGCACACAGGGAGGAAATACTAAAACAGGCAGCGGCTTCATTTAGGAATGTACGGAAGTCGGAGGATTATGGTTTTTTTTACGGAAAGCGGAAGGATACAGATAAGTCGGTTATTTTTGCCTCCGTTGCAACATTGGGAAGAGCAGAGTATTTAAAAGAGAAATACTTTTCGGAGGATTATTTTGATTATATTGTTATTGATGAGTTTCATCATGCGGTAAATGAACAATATAGAAAAATTGTAAACTATTTTAAACCAAAGTTTATGCTTGGACTTACAGCAACTCCTGAACGTATGGATGGCAAGAATATTTATGAGATTTGTGATTATAATGTGCCGTATGAAATTTCTTTAAAAGAGGCAATAAATAAAGGTATCTTAGTTCCGTTTCATTATTATGGTGTTTATGATGAAACGGATTATGCCGGACTACATTTGGTAAAGGGGAGATATGACGAAAGAGAATTAACGGAGATTTATAAAAATAATGGCAGGAGATATGAATTAATCTACAAGCATTACAGAAAATATCGTTCTAAGAGAGCATTGGGTTTTTGCTGTTCCAGACAACATGCAGAAGAAATGGCTAAAGAATTTTGTAATCGAGGAATTGCATCTGTGGCTGTGTACAGTAATGCGGATGGGGAATTTTCAGAGGATAGAGAAAAAGCCATTGAAAAGTTGAAGAATCAGGAAATAAATGTGATATTTTCAGTAGATATGTTTAATGAAGGATTGGATATTGCTTCACTTGATTTGGTTATGTTTCTAAGACCCACCGAGTCGCCTATCGTATTTTTGCAACAGCTAGGACGGGGACTTCGTACATACAAGGGAAAGGAATATCTGAATGTTTTAGACTTTATTGGGAATTATGAAAAAGCAGGAAAATCATCATTTTTGCTTGGCGGAGAAAGTGCGCTTAGCGGAAAACGGGATGGAAGCTGCAGTGATGTCGAGTATCCTGATGATTGTATTGTTGATTTTGATGTGCGATTAATCGATTTATTTAAGGAATTAGATAAAAAATCTTTAACGGTAAAAGAACGAATCCATCACGAATATTTTCGTGTAAAAGAACTGTTAGACGGAAAAACTCCTACCAGAATGGAACTGTTCACCTATATGGAAGATGACGTTTATCAATATTGTATAAAAAATGCAAAGGAAAATCCATTTAGGCATTATTTGGATTATCTGTATGGTTTAAATGAATTATCGGAGGAGGAAAAAGAACTATACGCAGGGATTGGTAAAGAGTTTTTGACATTAATTGAAACGACGGATATGTCAAAGGTTTATAAAATGCCTGTTTTGTATTCCTTTTATAATCATGGAGATGTTTTGCTGGAGGTTACAGAAATGCAGGTTCTTGCGTGCTGGAAAGAGTTTTTCGATAAAAATAAAAATTGGCAGGATTTTTCGGATAATATTACTTATAAGGACTATAAAAGCATGACAGATAAGCAGCATCTGGCGAAGGCAAAAACAATGCCAATCAAGTTTTTAAAAGCATCTGGAAAAGGATTTTTTATTGACAAAGAGGGATATGCATTGGCACTAAGAGAAGATTTAAAGGATGTTATTAGAAATTCTGCGTTCTGTGATCATATGAAGGATATTTTAGAGTACAGGACAATGAATTATTATCGCAGGCGATATGAACAAGAATAATAGTATTGATACAGATGCATATAATCAGCAGAGTTCTTGCTAAATATAAAATTGATGATTATGTTCACATAGTAACGGCATACTATCCAAGTAAAGAAAAGTTTGAATCGGACATGAAAACAAGAAGGGAGCATTGATTATGTGTTTTTATTGTAAAGGCAATATGAAATCAAGTGTTACGACACATGTTGTAAATGATAACGGCTGTGTGATCGTAATTAAAAATGTGCCATGCGAGGAATGTGAACAGTGTGGAGAAGTAGAATATTCGGATGAAGTGATGAAACATTTGGATGATATTGTAAGTCATGCAAAAAAATTCGTGCAGGAAATTTCAGTTGTTGATTATTCTAAAGTTGCATAAAAGAAAGGTATTTTTTAACTTAAAAAGAATAATTAGGGAATCACATCATTGACATATTTTTTTCTACAAACTAAAGCATAGTTACGCAAGGGACCTTCATCCCCAATCTATCAAGCAGGAAAGCGAGGAAAAACCATGAAAAAAAGAGTTCTTATCGTAGGCGGAGTTGCAGGCGGGGCTTCGGCGGCGGCACGTATCCGCAGGCTGGATGAAACGGCAGAGATTATTATGTTTGAGCGAGGCGAGCACGTTTCCTTCTCTAATTGCTGCCTTCCCTACCATTTAAGCAAAACGGTGGAAAACAGCAATGCGCTTGTTCTGATGACGCCCCAGCGCTTTTTAAAGCAGTATGCTATCGAGGCAAGGGTGCAGTCTGAAGTGACGTCGATTCATCCGGCAAAGAAAACGGTAACGGTTAAAAACCTTCAGACCGGAGAAACCTATACGGAAAGCTATGACCAATTGGTGTTAGCACCCGGGGCCAATCCGGTTATGCCAAAGAGCATTGCCGGAATTGGGCAAAAGCATGTATTCTCGGTGCGGAATGTGACGGATATTCGGGCATTGAAGCTTTATATTGATGTGAACCAGATAAAGAAGGCAGCGGTTATCGGCGGCGGATTTATCGGTGTGGAAGTGGCGGAAAACCTGAAAATGGCGGGGCTTTCGGTGTCGCTTGTCGAGGGAACGGATCAGATTATGATGCCGTTTGACTACGATATGGTGCAGATCCTCCATAAAGAAATGATGGACAATGGAATCGCTTTATATCTGTCCAGTATGCTGACCGAAATTAACGAACACAGCATCCAAATCAAACGTCAGGACAAGGCGGAAACCGTGGATGCCGATGTGGTGGTTATGGCGATTGGTGTGATCCCGGAAACTTCGCTGGCACGGGAAGCCGGGCTTGCAATTGGGGAAACCGGCGGGATTTTGGTGAATAAGAACTATCAGACCTCCGACCCGGATATTTATGCCGTAGGGGATGCCGTGGAAAGCTTTAACCGTATGCTTCACCGTCCGGGGCGGCTGGCGCTTGCAGGCCCGGCACAGAAGCAGGCCCGCGGTGCAGCCGACCATATGTACGGGGGTGCAGCGGCAAATAAGGGCTTTATCGGTTCATCCTGTATCCGCATTTTCGGGCAGAATGCGGCGTGCACGGGCTTAAATGAAAAAACGGCAAAAAATGCCGGGATTTCCTGTCAGTTTGCCTATGTGATGTCGCCGGATAAGGTTGGATTAATGCCGGGAAGCCACTATATGAACTTTAAGCTGCTTTTTGAGGTTCCCACCGGTCGGATTCTCGGCGCACAGGCGATTGGCAGGGGCAATACCGATAAGCGGATTGACGTGATTGCGGCAATGATCAGCATGGGGGCTACGCTGGAGGATGTTAAAGATCTGGAACTGTGTTATTCTCCGGTATTTGGCACGGCAAGGGATGTGGTAAACCAGGCGGCGTTAGTTGGAACAAACCTGTTGGAAGGCCGTTACCGCCAGGTTCCGGTGAGCAAGGTTCGTGAACTGGTGGAGTCCGGGGCCTATATTGTCGATGTACGCGAGGAACCCGAGTATAACGCAGGCCATATCCAAGGTGCCCACCTTATTCCGCTCAGCCAGCTCCGGGAGAGAATGGAGGAGATTCCAAGAGATGTCCCGGTTTATATCCATTGCCGCACAGGACAGCGCAGCTATAATGCCGTCTGCTGCCTGCAGGGAAATGGTTATAAAAATGTATGGAATATTTCCGGTTCCTTCCTGGGAATCAGTCTGTATGAGTACTTTAATGATAAGGTCAACGGGCGTGAGCCGATTGTGACCGAATATAATTTTAAGTGATAGACGTCAGGTTTTTATATGCAGCAGGAAATGATCGCCCATCCTAAAGGGATTAGCGTTCACGAGCGCCCGGATGGGTGCAGTTTTCCCAAAGCTTGCGGCCTTCCAGTGTCAGTTGGCTTCCACCGCGTCCCCGGCTGACTCTGGCAAGGCCGTTCTTTGCCATTTCTGCCAGAATATTCCGTATTTCCTGCTGCGAGGTGGGAAGATGGATTTTATGCGCTTTTTCCAGAATTTTTTCCCGTCCTGTTGCAATTCCCTGCTCCGATGCCGCATAAAGTTCGCCCAGGATAAAGAGAAACACCTCGGAATGGCTGTTTGTCACTGAATCAGAAACAAGGTTCGCCGTTTCTCTGAATTTCCGGTCAGATAAAGCGTCGGAGGACTTCCGGTCAGGTAAAGCGTCGGAGGAGTTACGTTTTGGCAATGCGTCAGAGAAGTTCTGTTTAGGCAAAGTGTCAGATAACGCATTAGATTCCTCTGTTTTCTCTCCTGACGCAAGCACCGGGCGAAGTTTTGGCAGTTTTTTGCTGAGTACCGTCGGCGGCAGATCTTCCATGCAAATCTGTTCATGTCCGGTATAGATAAAGTATTCCACTACATTGCGCAGTTCCCGGATATTTCCAGGCCAGGAATATTCCTTTAAAAACCTTTGAACCTCTTCGCTCAGGATAAAATTGCCCCCAAGTTCCTCTTTAAACCGCTCAATAATAAGAAACATATCATCATCTCTTGCGGCAAGGGGCGGAATCATAATGGGCAGGGTATTTAACCGGTAATATAAATCCCGTCGAAAACTTCCTTCTTCAACCTTCTGCTCCAACGATTCATTTGTTGCCGCCACAATGCGCACATCAATGCGGATAATCCGGTTTCCGCCCACCCGCATCAGTTCCTTTTCCTGCAGTACCCGCAGAAGCTTGACCTGAAGAAGAGGGCTCATTCCCTCAACCTCATCCAAAAACAGTGTCCCTTTGTGCGCAATTTCCAAAAGCCCCGGTCGTCCGCCCTTTTTTGCCCCGGTAAATGCCCCTTCCTCATAGCCAAAAAGTTCGCTTTCCAGCAGATTTTCCGGGAATGCCGCTACATTAATCGGCACAAAAGGCTCGTTTCTGCGCCGGGAAGCCTGGTGCAGGGCATGGGCAAATAGTTCCTTTCCCGTCCCGGTTTCCCCGATAAGCAGCACCGGGCTTTCACTCATTGCCATGCGCTTTAGAATTTCCTTTGCGCGAAGAATCACCTCTGACTCCCCGATAATATCCCCAAAACCATACTTCGCATAATGCCCTTTGTGGAAAATCTGCTTCCTTAACTCATTCTGCCGCATTTCTACGTCATTAAACCGCTGCAAAATCGCAAATGCCCCCACGCAGACCTCCTGCCGCAGTACAGGAACCACTTCAACACTGATATTTGCCCCATGAATTTTCTTCACCTGTGCTTCCATCCTGCACTTTTCGCTTAAAGCCCGCGAAAAATCAATATAAGGGAAAACCTTTTCTGCCCGCTTTCCTATAATCAGGCTGCTGCTCACCCGTGTAATCTCCTCCGCATGGTGACTGCACGCAAAAACCTCTCCGCGCTCATTCACCCCCACAACTCCTTCTGACAAGATTTCCATTAAAATATGAAACTGGCTTTCCAGACGTATCGATTTGGCAAACATCTGGTCAAAGCTGTAATTATTGGTTGCAATGCTTCGGAAATACTCCTGAAATGCCGCCGTTTCCAATAAAAACTCCAGTTCCAGACGCAAGGCAATTTCAATCATCATCCCCGATGTACAGGAACGTTGTCCCAGATTAATCACCTTATCCATGCCCTCCGGCAAATAGCGCATCTCATCTGGTGTAACCGCCATGTGCACATCTTCATCCAGCACTGCCCCCGGATAAAACGGAATCAGCTGAATATGGTTAATTCCAAACTGATTCAGCTGTGTAATCGCCTCCCGCGCCATGGTTTGCGTCATATTGACGAATAAAACTTTCGTTCCCTCCGGGATTTCTTTCAGTTTCCGGAGCTCACTCCACCGGAAAGATACCTCGATTGCCATTGTCGGACAATCCACAGGCACATGGCGGGCAACCTCCTCTGCCGAACCATAGGCATCCGTGGAAACTACATACAAATCTGCCCGGGGAAGCACGCCCATCGCCGAACCGTCCTGCACATTGTACACCAAAACTTCCGCATATTTCCCAAACAGTCCTTCCACTTCCCGTCCGTAGGACTCCCCGGCCCGGGCGTCCAAACTGACAATAGCAATCTGCTTTTTTTCCATGCGATTCCTCCAATTTCTCTGTTTGTTAAATTTTTAACCGCTTACTAAAACGATTAGCGATGTATTTTATCATATTAACCATGTGATTTACTAATCCAATGATTCACTAACTTTGTGACTTACTAATGACGTGATGAATTAACCATTTGTATTGAATCATTAACCATTTTCTCAAAAACACCAAAAAAAACAAGCAGTCTAACCAATTTAAGAAATCTTATCAAACAAACATAATCAAACAGCACATGATTTAAAGCATATCCATAAAAAATGATGCATTCCTATACCGTAGTTGGATAGGGAGAACCTTCCATAATAAACCTTTCCCACCTCTTTTTCAATATCCCTACAACTTTGGCACAGTTCTTGCTTGATAAATTGATAGAACGACAAAATAAAATTATTACATAAAAAGTAAAACTCAAAAATGTAAACTTAAAAATGTAAAAACAAAAACGCAAAAGCAAAAGAGAGGAGATTTTACATGTTAAACAAAACCGAATTATTAACCTTACTCCACCAGGAAGTAGTTCCGGCCCTTGGTTGCACCGAGCCTGTCTGCGTTGCCCTTGCTGCCGCAGACGCCTACCACGCAATCGGCGGAGAAATCGTTTCGATTAAAGTTGAAGTAAACTCCGGCATCTACAAAAACGGCATGAGCGTCGGTATTCCCGGATTTGACCGTGTCGGCTTAAAATATGCTGCTGCCCTGGGTGCCTGTCTTGGAAACCCGGAAAAAAGCTTTCAGCTGTTAGAGGATATTAACGACTCCATTTCCCAAAAAGCTATTGAACTTGCCGAAGCCCGCCATGTAATTGTAATGATTAAGCACGATGAAACTCAGCTCTATGCAAGGGCCGAAATCATTACCACCGCCGGAATCGGAATCAGCGAAATAAGAAATACCCATGCCAATATTATTCTGACAAAAAGAAATCATGAAATTCTTCTGGAAAAGGAATACACCATAAGCTCCAACGATGAACTTCACGAAAAACTGACCAAAATGTCCATCGCAGAAATCAAAGCCCTTGTCGATCAGTGCACCGAAGAAGAACTGGCCTATATGACCGAAGGACTTGAAATGAACGGAAAACTGGCGGACTACGGCCTGGAGCATACCCTGGGCATTGGTATAGCCTCTGCGCTACAAAAACAGTTAAACGCCGATACCATGGGAGACAACCTGTTCAGCCGGGCGATGCTTCGCGTGGCAAGCAGTGCTGAGGGACGGATGAGCGGATGCCCTTATGCCGTAATGAGCAGCGCAGGAAGCGGCAACCATGGTATTACGGCAATTCTCCCCGTCGTGGAAATGGCAAAGCATGTCCATGCTTCCAATATACAGTTAGTTAAAGCGCTTGCCTTTTCCCATACCCTGAATGTCTACATTAAATCCTTCACCGGAAAGCTTTCGGCAACCTGCGGATGTGGAGTATCGGCAGCGACAGCTGCTTCAGCAGCAATGGTCTGGCTCCTTGGCGGTAACGACACGCAGATTGGTCATGCGATTATTAACATGAGTGGAAACCTGACCGGAATGATTTGCGATGGCGGAAAAATCGGCTGCGCCTTAAAGCTTGCCACGGCAACCAATGCAGCCATGATGTGTGCCTACCTTGCCATTTCGGATGTCGTCCTTCAAAGTACCGACGGTATCTGCGGATTGACCCCAGAGGAAGCTATCCATAATATGGGCAAAGTGAGCAACCCAGGCATGACGCAGACCGACCAGACAATTTTGGAAATTATGATGGAAAAAGATTGCTAAAGCCAAAGGCCAAAGGTTAAAAAAGAATAGAAATAAAAGCAGGGTTGATGATTGGTTAGAATGTTACTAAAACAATTACCATGGATCAGCCCTGCTTTTTGTGTTGGGGACATTTTTTGATTAGTTTTGCGGAAAAATACCCCATTTACTCAATATACAAATGTGTTTTCCAATAATCCGATGCCAGGCGGATAAAATCTCTGGCGGCGCTGTTGAGATAATGATTTTGTGCATGGACAGTAGCGAGTTCCCAGCGCGCGTTTGGCCCAAGGGTAAAGTAGGAAACATCGTCGGTTTCTATGGCATAAAAACGTGGAATAATGGAACAGCATTCTCCGCTTTTGGCAAGCTGCTGCATGGTGCGCATACTGATGGATTCAAATAAAAGCTTAGGCTTAAACCCAGCCTGTTCAAACAGCTTATCCAGGACATCCCGCATGGTGGAGGACTTGCGCACCAGGGTAAATAAATCATCCTTAAATTCCCGAAGGGAGATCTCCGGGTATTGTTCCGGTGCTAAGTGCTCGTGATAGGCCAGACGGTGACTGTTTGGAACACACAGGTAAAAAGGCTCATATAAAATAGTGTCATAAATTAAATGCTTATATTTTCGCTCATAAATGGTCTGAAAGCAAAAATCCAGCTGATTAGTGTCCAGAAGTTTTATTTGTGCTTCTACCGATTCCTCTACCGGCTGGAAAATGGTTTCCGGGTACATTGCATGGATTTTTGGATAAATCGCGGTAAACATCTGAATCCCTCTTTCTGGAGTTAATCCCATAGTGATGGTTTGATTCCAGCGCTTTGCCATGTCTTCAATCTGCTTATACGTCTGGCGCTTTATCTGCAATATTTCCTTCGCATTTTCAATATACAATTCTCCGATATCCGTCAATTCCCAGTGATTTCTGGTGCGAATAAATAAAGGAGCACCCAGCTCCCTTTCCAGTTTTAAAAGCTGCTGATTCAGGGCAGACTGTGTAAGGTAAAGTTCCTCTGCTGCCCGTGAAATACTGCGGTGTTTGGCAATGGAAAGAATATACTCCATTAATTTGGTCTCCATAATGAAAAACCTCCTTGTAGTTTAGTAAAACTAAAGATAATTTAATTTTAATTAAGTTGCATTTCATATAATATATTGTTATCATAAAAATACACAAAAGGCAAGCGAAAAAAAGGGAAAAATTATTCATTACCACTATTAACATTCAGCAATACGATAAGGAGGAAAGATTGATGAAAAAAAGAGAACTTGCATTGGCAATGGCAGCAGTAATGGCAGTAGCTGCACTGAGCGGCTGTGCCGGGCCGGGCAATGAAGGTACTACAGAGCAGACACCGACCGTACAAAGCAGCGCGTCCGGCGGCAGTGAAAATGCAGGCGGCGAGACGGAGGAGGGCAGTAAGCAGGCGGCATCCGGCGGGGAAGGTACGGCGGACGGCAAGGGCTATTACAGCACCTTTGATGTGGCAGGGGCAGGTGATGTGACACTGGACGTTATGATTACCTCCCTGGGGGATTCTGACGGCGGCCCGTATCTTCGCAGTGTGATGGAACGCTATATGGAAATGTATCCCAATGTTAAATTGACTCCGGTAGAGTGCTCGATGAATGACTTATACACAACGTTAATTACCCAGGCCACGGCTGGCACCCTTCCTGATATCTTTACCATGTCTGAAGCTTACTCAGCAAACTGCCTGGAGATGGGGATGATGGTGGATAATCTTCCAGAACTTTTAGGCGAAGAGTATATGAGCGGGCTGTTAGAGGTAGCTGTGGAAAATTCTACGGTAGATGGAACATTTGTGTTTATGCCCTGGCAGAATAATACGTCGGCGATGGTATACCGGAAAGATTTATTTGAAGAAAAGGGAATTGAAATTCCAAAAAACTGGGATGAATTTCTGGCTGCAGCCAAACAGCTTACGGAGGATACCGACGGGGACGGCAAGATTGACCGCTATGGAAGCGCCTTTGCCGGAACCAGAAATGATTCTGCAGAATCCAGATTTCAGACCTTTGCCCTTACCTTTGGATGTGATTTTATTACCCCCAATGGAGACGGGAGCTTTACTTCGGGGTTTGGAACCGACGCCTATAAAAATGCCATGCAAACCTTTATTCAGATGGCAGTTAATGAGGGCATAACTCCTCCAGGCTTTGTGGAAACCGGTTATTCTGAAGCTTATACGATGATTGCGGCGGATGAGGCCTGTATGTTCTTTAGCCCGTCTAATGTTTTGGGTGGAATTTATAATGCAAATCCTGAAATGCGAGGAAAAATGGGAAGTTTCCCGATGCCGACAGCAGAAGGTGTCGACCCGGTAACCTCCTTCTCCAGTGTGGGCATGACGATAAGCAGCACATCGAAAAACCCGGAGGTTGCCGCTGACTTCTTAAAATATCTGACTAGCGTGGAAAACAGCGTGTCTTGGAATGAAGCAACCTGCCGTCTGCCGGTGGTCAAGGATGCATTGACAGCAATCTGCGAAAATGATGATGTGTACAATGGTTTTGTCGAAGCATCTGACAGTGCTGTGATTTATCCTCCATTTGCAGGATTAGCCGAGTTAAGAGATTACAGCGCCGAGTGCTGGCAGACCGTGGTATCCGAGGGCGTATCGTTAGATGAGGCAGTGGCAACTGCAGCGGCAAAGGCTGAGGAGACAGCAAAGGCATACAGCAATTAGGCTTAGATTGCCGGGCTGCTGTAAACAATAAGCGTAAGCGGCAGCCGGCAGTCCTTCCAGAAGGAGCCGAAAGGAGGAAACATTGAACGAAAAAACAAAGAAGATAAGCCGGGCAAAGCAAAAATCCATGCTTACTCCCTATGGATTTGTTTCTCCCGCTTCTCTTACTATTCTGATTCTGGTTGTATATCCTATCCTTTACGGAATTTATATCAGCTTTTTTGATACCAACTTAGTGAATAAATGGAAATTTGTCGGCCTTCGCTATTATCTTCAGGCATTGACGGATGCATCATTCCTTCATAGTCTTGAAAAAACAATGATATTTACTGTGGCAGTTGTAGCCGGGCATTTTGTTCTTGGATTTATCTTTGCCTCGGTATTAAACATGAATATACGGTTCCGCACCATATTTCGGGGGATTTTAATTTTGCCCTGGCTGTTTCCCGATGTGGTGATTGCTTATCTGTTTAAATGGATCTTGAATACACAGGGGGGGATCGTCAATGAACTTTTGCTTCACATCGGCTTGATTTCCGAACCGGTGGGATGGCTGAGTACTTCAGCCACAGCGTTTCCCTGCGTGATTCTGGTCAGTATCTGGAAGGGTTATCCGTTGGTCATGGTGCAGATTTTGGCAGGAATCCAGACGATATCAACGGATATGTATGAGGCAGCGGAGATTGATGGGGCCAATATGTGGCAGCGCTTCCGTTACATTACACTTCCGGCGCTAAAGCCGATTTTGACGACTATCCTGATTTTGGACACGGTTTGGGTATTTAAGCAGTTTACCATGATCTGGCTGATGACTTCGGGAGGTCCGGGAAGCACAACGATGGTATCGGCAATTGAAATTTATAAGAATGCCTTTTCCTACTTTAAGTACGGGCTGGCCTCGGCGCAGTCGGTTTATATCCTGGTCATTTGTTACCTGATCGGTGTGGTATTCAGGAGGTTATTGCGTGATGACTAAACAACAAAAAGCAGCACTGGTAAGGACTGCGGGTTATTTGATTTTACTTTTGGGCTGTATTTGTGTTCTCCTGCCCTTATCCTGGATGGTCATTACATCCTTAAAATCGATGGCAGATATTACGTTATCGAGGGGACTAAAGCTTTTTCCCTCTGGCCCGACGCTGGGAAACTTTGTTAATATCTGGAAGGAATATCCTATTGCCACCTATATTAAAAACAGTGCGATTGCGGTGGGAGGCTCGACGATATTCGGTGTTATCTGTGCCGCACTCTGCGGCTATGGGCTTTCGCGGTATGAATTTAAGGGGAAGGCGTTTCTGCTGAATTTTTTGCTGGTAACGCAGATGTTTCCAGCAGTAATGAAGATTATTCCCTATTATAAAATCCTGGTTAATCTTCATCTGAACAATACACGGAGCGGTTTGCTAATTGTCTATGCTTCGTTCAGCATCCCTTTTTGCACCTGGATGATGTACGGTTATTTTAAGAGTATACCGACAGGACTTGATGAGGCAGCCAGGGTGGATGGAAGCAGTGCTTTCCACACATTTTATAAAATTATCCTTCCCATTGCCATTCCGGGACTGGTGGCGACGGTGATTTATGCCTTTTTGCAGAACTGGAATGAATACATGTTTGCTTCGGTTTTAATGTCCGCTGATGAGAAAAAAACCATTACTTATGCCATCAGTACCATGGCAGATGCGTATAAGATCCAGTGGAATTATCTGATGTGTGCGGCAATGATTTCAAGTGTGCCGACACTGGCGGTATTTGTGGTCATGCAGAAGTATCTGATTGCCGGAATGACTGCAGGGGCCGTGAAGGAGTAGAAAAGAATAGGAATCCTGACGTTTGCAGCATGATAAAGCGCAGGAGATAGACAGAGGTTGAATCATGAAGAAGAATACATTTCACAATCCGATTATAAAAGGAGGATATCCAGATCCGTCGATCTGCCGGGTGGAAGATACCTATTATATGGTAACGTCTTCCTTTTATTACTTTCCTGGGCTTCCGGTTTTTCGGAGTAAGGATTTAGTACACTGGGAACAGATTGGAAATGCGATTTCCCGGCCTGAGCAGCTTGATTTTCGGGACTGTGACAGTTCGGAGGGGCTTTGGGCAGCGACTATCCGGTATTATGATGGGATGTTTTACATAGCAGATACACTGGATATCAATGGAAGAACCTGCCGTTATAATTTTATTCTTACAGCAAAAGATCCGGCAGGACCCTGGTCGGATGCAGTAATCATTGAAGGGGCAGGAGGAATCGATCCCTCGCTGTTTTTTGACCGGGACGGTCGGATGTGGTACTGCAGCAATGAGGTTCCTGAACAACTTTTGTATCCTGAACAGAAGATTATTTATGCCTGTGAACTGGATCGGGAAACGTTTCAGATTAAAGGGGAACGGCATATTATCTTTAATTCTATCGTAGATCGAAGCTTTTATACAGAGGCACCCCATATTTATGAAATTGGAGGAATGTATTATCTGATGACGGCTTGTGGCGGAACACAGACGAATCATGGGGTGAATATTTACCGCAGTGAAAAGCTTTTGGGTCCGTATGAGCCTTGTCCCCGAAATCCTGTGATAACAAACAGGAATGTGCGTCTGAATAACATCCTGGGCGTTGCGGTGGTCGGGCACGGGGATCTGGTGCAGACCCAGGCTGGGGAGTGGTATATGGTTTTGCTGGGAATACGGCCCTATCAACACGAGGGAAAGGATTATTATGTGAGCCGTCCCCGCAAATGGATTCGTACGCCTGACCGGAACCGGGACGCACAGTTTAATTTGGGCAGGGAAGTGTTTCTGGTGCCTGTGGCCTGGGATTATGACGGATGGCCATTGGCGGATAACGAAAATGGAATGGTGAACCTGACTGAACGCCGCCCGGATTTACCGGTATACCGTCCGCCCTTTCAGAGCCGGGTGGATAACTTTGAATCGGATGAACTGGATATGGTCTGGTGTATGCGCCGCCCGATTGCAGAGCCCTTTTACTCTCTGACCAAATGTCCCGGCTATCTTCGGCTATATCTTAAAAGGGTGAGGGCAGAGGAGCCAGGGGCGGCATCGATGCTGGTACGCAGGCAGCAGCACAATGATTTTCAGGCAGCAGCGGCGATAGAATTTATGCCGCAGGCTGAAGGAGAAGAAGCGGGGCTGATTGTTACACAGAATGAGTGTTTTTCCTATCTGTTGGTAAAAGAACAGCAAAGGGGCAGTGCGTGGGTGAGTGTTTATCAGGTTGCCGGCGGTGTCCGCAGGCAGATTGCAACTGTTCCTGCAGAGCCCGGCAGAGTATACTTATACCTGGAAGGAGGAGAGGGGAGCTATAGCTTTTATTATGGCTATCAGGAACGTTGTTTACAGCCCCTTGCTCTTGCTCAGGATGGGAGCTTATTAAGTACGGTGGTTGCCGATGGGTTTATCGGCTCTTATCTTGGGATGTATGGGGCCGGAGAGGAAGGAAGTTATGCAGACTTTGATTGGTTCAGATATGAGGCGATAGAGGAATAATACCGAGCCCGGTTTATCTTTGCGTTAAGATGGTTGATTTCCCTTTTTTAGTCCGCCCGGACGGTGCCTGCTTGCAGGCAGCGCCGGGCTTCTTTTTGTTCTAGCCGCAGATTTTTGCGAAACGATTGAATTTTTTGTGCGTTTATTATATGATAAAATATGAAATATATTTGATTTGGCTTAAGGGAAAGGCGGGAAAAAACGGTGAAAATTAAACAAAGGAGAATTTACTATTTATCTGCCATTTTTGTGCTGTCAGGGCTGATTTTTTTTGGCTTGACGTACAAGTTTCCGTTGTGTATGCTGTTTTTAACAGGAACTGTTTTCATTGGTGCCGGAATTTTGATGGAAGGCCGGCTTTTTGACACCAAACTCCAGTTTTATGACGAAAACAGCAAAGAAGGGGCGGCAAACAGCAAAAAAAAGGCAGCGAATATCCGGCTGGCTATGACGATGGGGTGCTGTCTGTGTATTGCGGCGGTTGCTTATCATTTGGTTCGGTTTTTGGCTGCTATGCGTTTGGAAGTTTTATGGAATACTTTGCGCGGTTATATCCTGTTATCGGCTATCCGTGATATTTGCTTTATGGCAATGCTGGTCAGTCTGATTTTTTCGATTCACCGGGGAAGGGGTATATTTGCAGGAAGTTTTTTGACCGGAAGTTATTTCTTCTTGCGGCAGGCTTCGGGAAGCTGGATGATGCTGGGGCTGCTCCAGCCAAAGATGGACCTTGTGCTAAATGCCCTGCGCAGGGAACTCTTCCTTTTGCTTTACTGTATTGGTATTGTGCTGTATTTTTATTGGAAGCATTTCAGGGATGTGAAGTTAACTGGTTATAACGTCGGCAGCGAGGGACAGGAGGAATCCCGAACTGCAAAAGGGCAATGGCAGGAAGAGCAAAAGGGTAATGGCAGTACAGGGCTGAAAATTTCAGGTGTAATTTACATAGTGTTGGCGATAATAGGCTTAGGTGTGTCTTCTCATATGACGAATCAATCGTATGATGCCTGGTCATGGATTGGTGCGTGTGCTGTACTGGATAATCTTTTTTATTTATTTGCCGGACTTTACGCCTTTTGCTATGCGAAAAGACCCGAAAAAGCAAAGAAGTGTATGATTTTAGGCTGGATATTGCTGGTCGGGGCAGTGCTTATGCTGACGGGCGGCTGTATACTGGTTGTGCAGAGCGCCTGGATGTTTGTGGAGATCGTTGGGAAAATGATTATTTTGCCTGCGCTGCTGCGGATAGTATTGGCGATAATTTATCTTAAAGGAGGAAGAAATCTATGGAAGAAAAGAAAAAGTTGACGGTGTTGTGTTATCAGAAGTGCAGTACCTGCCAGAAAGCGTTAAAGTGGCTGGATGAACATAAGATTGAATACACAACAAGGGCGATTAAAGAGGAAAACCCGACCAAGGCTGAATTAAAGACCTGGGTTTCGCGAAGCGGGCTTCCGTTAAAACGCTTTTTTAATACCAGCGGAAATCTGTATAAGGAGATGCAGTTAAAAGATAAGCTGGGGCAGATGTCTGAAGATGAACAGCTTGCGCTTTTAGCTACAGATGGTATGCTGGTTAAGCGGCCGCTGGTGGTGGCGGATACGTTTGTGCTGACGGGGTTTAAGGAAAAGGAGTGGGAAGAAAAGTTTACACCATCGGTGTAAAGTTCTCCTGAGCTGTATCGCTAGACCGGGGAGCGTTTTTATCGTCAGCGAAGTTGACCAGGGGGAGGAAAGGGATGTTTAAAACATTGGTGGCAATCGAACCGGTGAATCTGATTCAAGCTGCGCAAAAGGAACTTAAACAGTATGCAGAGCAAGTTATTCTGTATGAGGATATTCCGGGAAGCGAAGAGGAAGTAATAAAGAGAATTGGGGATGCCGACGGGGTATTGGTGAGCTATACGACACAGATTGGGAGAGCAGTATTGGAAAAGTGTCCTCATATTCGTTATGTGGGAATGTGCTGCAGCCTGTATTCTGAGGCCAGTGCAAATGTAGACATTGCTTATGCCAGAGAGCGGGGGATTAAAGTTCTGGGCATACGCGATTACGGTGACCGGGGCGTTGTGGAGTATGTATTGTATCAGTTAGTTCGGATTCTTCATGGGTTTGACTGCCCTATGTGGCAGGATGAGCCGTTAGAACTGACCGGGCTTAGGGTTGGAATCGTGGGGCTGGGGGTGTCCGGCAGTATGGTGGCGGACGCCCTGCAGATGATGGGGGCAGATATTTCCTATTACAGCAGGACAAGAAAAACCGAAAAGGAGGCGGCGGGGATGCGGTATCTGCCGTTAAATGATTTGCTTTCCCAAAGCCAGGCGGTGATTACCTGTTTAAATAAAAATATTATTTTGCTTGGAGAGGAACAGTTCCGGTGTCTTGGCAGGAAAAAGATTTTAATGAATACATCGATTGGGACAGCTTCGGATACAGCAGCACTGGAAAGGTGGCTGGAATATGAGGACAACCTGTATTGCTGTGATACAGAAGCAGCTGTCGGCGACCCGGCAGGGAAACTGATTCAGAAAAAGAATGTGATTTGCATGCGGGTTTCTGTGGGCCGGACGAAACAGGCATTTGCGCTGCTGAGCAAAAAAGTATTGGATAATATTCGGCTGTATTTGGCAGGCGAAAAAGTGTAGAGGAAAGCCGGGTGCAGCAGGTGCAGGATGAATAAAGGGAAAATAATATTGCCTTGTATTGAGAGGGTTAGGAGGGAATTTTATGATAAGTAAATCAATTTTTATTTGCCGCGGTAATGTGATTTATGCTAGGGACAGGCGCCGTTTAGCTGTGCATGAGGACAGCTATCTTGTCGTGAAAGACGGTATTGTGGAGGGGATTTATCCGGTTTTGCCAGAGCAGTATGCGTCGCTTGAGGTGAAGGATTACGGGCGGGGGCTGATTATTCCGGCTTTCTCGGATCTGCACGTCCATGCGCCGCAGTATGTGCAGAGGGGAATCGGGATGGATGTACTGCTTTCTGACTGGCTGAACCAGTATACCTTCCCTCAGGAGGCGCGGTTTGCAGATATGGAGTATGCAAAGAATGTCTATGATGCTTTTGTGGATGATCTGATTTGCCAGGGAACGTTTCATGCGGCAATTTTTGCGACCATTCACCGTAAAGCCACAGATTATCTGTTTGCCAGGATGGAGGAAAAGGGGCTGTATGCCTTTGTGGGAAAAGTCAATATGGATGTTCACTCGCCGGACTGCCTGTGTGAAACGACGGAAGAATCTTTGCAGGAAACCCGGCTCTATCTGGAAAGCCACACATCCTGTACGACGGTTAAGCCCATTCTTACGCCTCGCTTTGCCCCGACCTGCAGCCGGGAACTGATGCATGGGCTTGGGAAGCTTTCGCAGGAATTTCACTGCGGCTTACATACACATCTGGTCGAGTCTAGGTGGGAGGCGGCAGAAGCACTGCGGCTGTTCCCGGAGTGCCAATCGGATGCGGAAATCTATGAGCAGGCAGGGCTTTTGGATAACGGGCCGTCCATCTTTGCCCATGTGATTTTCCCGTCGGCAGAAGATGTTCGGATTTTAAAGAAGTATCATGCGGTGAGTGTGCATTGCCCGGACGCCACAACGAATATTATTGCCGGAATTATGCCGGCAGCCGCTTTGCAGGATCAGGGAGCTGCGATTGCCCTGGGCAGCGATGTGGGCGGCGGACATCAGCTTGCTATCTACCGCCAGGTAGCCCGCGCGGTGCAGCTGTCGAAGCTTAAAGAATTTTATGAACCGGAAAATAACCGTGCGATTAGCTTTGCTCATGCGTTTTACCTGGCAACGAAGGCGGGCGGGAGTGTGTTTGGCAATGTCGGATCGCTGGAGAAGGGCTATCGTTTTAATGCGCTGGTAATTGAGCCAATGGAAGATAAAGGTATGACCCTGTCCCCGGAAGAGCGGCTGGAGCGCTTCTGCTATACCGGGGATGACAGGAATATTGTGGCAAGGTATTTGTCGGGAGTGGCTGTAGAGTAGGAAACAGGGGTGCAATGGGCTAAAACGCCAGAATAGAAAACGGAGAGAAAAATGATTTATAGCACAGCTTGTTTCAGGATACCAGGTCGTCCAGAGAGGCAAACTGATATCCCATTTCCTCCCATTTTGTCAGCAGTTCGTCGAGGATTTCACCGTTAGTTTTGGACGTACTGTGCAGCAGAACGATGGCGCCAGGGTGGATGCGTCCAAGAAGTTTTTTAAAAGCTTCTTCCTTTGTGGGCTGTTTATCTTCATACCAGTCCACATAGGCCAGGCTCCAGAAGAAGGTGTGGTAGCCCATCTCGTTTGCCATGGCTAAGTTGCTTTCGCTGTATTTTCCCTGGGGCGGTCGGTAGTATTGTTTCATCGGCTGCCCTGTGATCTGCTGGTATAAGGTTTCTAAATCTGACAACTCTTTTTGAAAGCTTTCTTTGGTTGAAATCTTCGACATATCCGGGTGGTGGTAGGTGTGATTTCCTACATTATGCCCTTCTGCCAGCATTCGCTTTACCAGCTCCGGGCTGGTTTCCAGATAATTTCCCACCAGAAAAAAGGTTGCCGGCGCACGGTGTTTTTTTAGTGCGTCTAAAATGGCTTCTGTATTTCCATTTTCATATCCGGCGTCAAAGGTGAGGTAGAGGACTTTTTCCTCCGTATCCTGAGCATAGTGGGCATTAAACTGCGACAGGTAGTCTGTGGAAGCATTGGCTACCGGCGGCTTTCCTTCCTGCTGAAAGCTTAATCCCCAGTTACCCTCATCGGAAGCCGAATAGATCGTCAGTTTTCCCTGGCTCTGTATCGGGGCTGCGCCTGCCGGAGTGGAGGTAAATCCTAAAATGTCCTTATTATGCTGCTTCCAGGCGCTTACCCCGTAAGCTGCCAGTTCACCGGCAAGGAAGGAGAATAAAAAGAGGGCAGCGGTTAAGGCAGCAGGCCGGGCAAGCCGCCCTCTTGGGGAATACAGGGAAGGAAGCTTAAGTTTTCTGCTCTGACGGGAAAGCTGACGCAGTGCCAGAGAAAGCCGGGGAAAAGCAGGTTTTGAGAAATCCGGCCTGGATAAAGAGAGTTTCGTTAGGGGGAGTTTTGGAAAATGAATCTTCATCATGTTGTTTCCTCATCCATTGAATTTAGTACCAGTATATTTTTCTGTTGGAAAAACATACATTTTATTTGCATAAGCTTTCAGACTATAGTAAAATAGGAGAATCCGCAGGGAAATGTTTGATTTAAATATTCGATTTGTCTGCAGTGATAAAAGGATAAGGAAAGGTGGAGCACAATTATTTCAGTTCATATGAAAAAAGAAATCTTTTTCTGCGATAAGCAGCGCAGAAGAAAAAATAAAGGATTAAGCAGGGAAAAACTCAGTGTGTCGAAGTTTAAGGTTGATTCTTCGCGTATTCCTGCGCCGTTTCATGGGTTTAATATCGTTCACCTGTCGGATCTGCATGGAACACTGTATGGAAGGCATCACGAGCAGCTTTTTCATGAAATACAGCAGGCCGGGCCGGATGTGGTGGTAATGACCGGTGATATGATGGATCATAAGGTGGAAGGAATGGTTCAGCTGGTAGATTTATGCCGCAGGCTTTGCCGACGCTGGACGGTGTATTATGCGTTGGGAAATCATGAGCAATGCTTAAAGGAGCCGTTGCTTACCTCATTTTGCCGGGATTTGCAAAGGGCAGGGGTGATTATCCTGAAGAATGATTGCTGTCGTATTTTCCGCGGGGATGTATCGATTAAGATCTATGGTTTGGAGATGCCGATGGTTTATTACCGGGAGCTGAGAGCAGGGGCGAAGCGCAGGCTTTGTTTTACGGCAGCAGGGATGAAAAAGCTGCTGGGGAGGGCAGACAGGTCTTGTTTTAATCTTTTATTGGCGCATAATCCATTATATTTTCCTGCTTATCGGGACTGGGGAGCTGATGTAACATTATCTGGTCATATCCACGGAGGGATTATCCGCATACCTGGGCTGGGCGGGCTGCTTTCGCCGGAATTTCGCTTTTTCCCCCGATATGACGGCGGTCATTTTGTGGAAAAGGGAAGGCATCTTATCGTCAGCCGGGGACTTGGGAATAATTTTTTGTTTCGGGTTGCGAATCCGCCGGAAATCGTGGTGATTACACTGGAATGTATTTCTACTGAAAGAACAGGGACAGGGAGGAAAATTCATGAAAAAAACAGGTGTATGGAATAAAATTTCCAAACGAGTGCTGTCTGTGGCAGCCGGGGTTATGCTGCTTAGCGGCAGTATTTGCGGCAGTGCGTGTGGCGATTCTTTTACCTCTGAAGCTTCTTCCACACCGCTTCAGCGGCATGGGGCGCTCCGGGTGCAGGGGGCGAAACTGGTGGATCAGTATGGTGAGCCGATTCGCCTGATGGGGATGTCCACACATGGGCTGGCCTGGTTTCCGCAGTATGTAAGTCAGGATACATTTTTAACCCTTCGCGACGGCTGGAAAACAAATTGTGTGCGGCTTGCTTTGTATACTGAAGAGTATAACGGTTACTGCAGCGGAGGAAACCAAGAAGAGCTGAAAGCAATCGTCCGCCGTGGTGTGGAAGCGGCGACAAATTTGGGAATGTATGTAATTATCGACTGGCATATTTTAAGCGATCAGGACCCCAATACGCATAAAGAGGAAGCCAAGGCCTTTTTTTCGGAAATATCATCGCTTTATCGGAATAACGAGAATGTGATTTACGAACTCTGCAATGAACCCAATGGTTCTGCCACCTGGGATCGGATTAAACAATATGCCGGAGAAGTTATTCCCCTGATTCGGGCCAATGATCCTGATGCAGTCATTATCGTAGGAACGCCCACCTGGAGCCAGGATATTCATTTGGCATTGGAATCGCCTCTGCCCTATGATAATCTTTTATATGCTCTGCATTTTTACGCGGCGACACATACAGACTGGCTGCGACAGCGGGCGGAGGAATGTATGCAGCGCGGACTTCCTGTATTTGTCAGCGAATTTGGGATATGTGATGCATCGGGAAATGGGCAGAATGATTATGTTCAGGCAGGGCTGTGGATGGAACTTTTGGAAAGGTATGATATTAGCTGCTGCAGCTGGAATCTTGCCAATAAAGCAGAAAGCAGCAGTGTAATTTCACCAGCCTGTATGAAAACCTCTGGCTGGAGCTATGAGGAGTTAAGTGAAGGTGGTCAATGGATTTCGACCTATTTCCGGCAGACAGCAAAACCATAAGACGACTGCGCAGGAAGGAATATGCGGGCGGTGGAGTAATATCCACCGTCTTTTTTTCGTATAATGTGGAAAACTTTACATGGCGGAGCATGTTATGTGGATAAGTATTCTGGTTTGGTTGTCCTCAGCCGTTCTTCCTTTTTCCATTTTTTATATTGTTGGTTTTGGCGTATTGGCAAAGCGGCCTGTATTTGATGATTTTTTGACCGGGGCAAAGAAGGGAATGAGGACGACGATGGAAATTTTCCCTACGCTGACTGCGCTTTTGGTTTCTGTTCGGATTCTCAGGGCTTCGGGCTGTTTGGATGCTTTAGGTGCTGTGTTAAAAGCCCCTGCCATGTTTTTTCATATTCCTCAGGATCTGGTTCCG
The DNA here is from genome assembly GCA_910584785.1 of uncultured Lachnospiraceae bacterium. Classification (GTDB taxonomy): domain Bacteria; phylum Bacillota; class Clostridia; order Lachnospirales; family Lachnospiraceae; genus Caccovicinus. The sequence goes on from CAJUDX010000009.1 coordinate 38,163, forward strand.
GTGGCGCTGCTTCGGCTGGTGTCTAATTCTGCGGCAACAGGACTGATGCTGGATATTTTTAAAGAGAATGGGCCGGACAGCCCGCTTGGGGTGATGGCTTCTCTGCTTCTGAGCAGTACGGAGACGGTGTTTTACTGCCTTAGTGTATATTTTGGGGGTATAGGAATACAAAAGAGCAGGTATACGCTGGCAGGAGCATTGATTGCCACTGGAGTTGGGATGGGGGTAAGTATATGGCTGGGGAGTATGTGGTGAATTTACCGTCGGGAAGCTTAGATCGTATCGGGACATGACGTGTAAAAAGATGCCGTATGCCTGTATTATGGTGGTGAAATTTGAGATTTGCGCAGAGATTACTTGATTTTAAGGGATGATTTGGTATATAGTAGTTAATGCGATTTAGTTCAGACCAGAGATAATCCGGTCGCGACATAAAGAAGGGACGGACCAGCAAGATGGAAGAAAGCAAAGAATTACATACACAGGCAGGAGAAAATGACGCAGTGCAGAGACAGGCAATGCGCGGTGCTGAACAATATAGAGCGCTTCGAAAAACATACCCTGAATTTATTTATCATGGCTTTACGGCGGAAGAGACCGATAAAGAATTGAAGGTCACGTATTTATTTGAGATTTCCGGGCTGGCTAAGTTTTATCCGGGCTGGATATTTCCGAAGGATGTCTGCATGGCAGCGCACGGAGGAAGAAAAGAACAAAAACAGCGTTTGCTTAAGGAAATGCTGTTTTCCCTGGGACTGGTGGAATTAGTGAGTTATTGGAAACTAACTTGTTCGCCACGTGTGGTAATTAAGGCGGGGAAGTTAAACGAAGAGCAGATTGCCTGGTGGAAGCGTTTATATTTTCACGGGCTGGGCGAGTTTTTTTACATTAATCAGATAACCGGGGTTCAGGCAGAAGACTTGATGGAGATGGCTGCAAAACCCCCCCTGCCAGAAGATGAAAAAATACGGGAAGAGGACAGACGGGATACTCAGCCCAAAAACTTTTTGCCTGAACCTGGATGCAGGGTGCTGGTCCCGATTGGCGGAGGGAAGGATTCTGCGGTTACACTGGAGCTTTTAAAGGAAGCAAAGGCGGATCGCTGGGGATACGTGATTAATTCCAGGGGGGCAACGATAGAGACAGCAAAGGCAGCAGGGCTTTTGGCGGGGAAGGTGCTGTCGGCAGTGCGGACACTCGATAAAACGATGCTGGAGTTAAACAGAAAAGGCTTTCTAAACGGACATACGCCATTTTCAGCTGTTGTGGCGTTTTCTTCGCTTGTAATGGCAGAACTTTATGGAATGAGTTGCATTGCCCTGTCGAATGAATCCAGCGCCAATGAAAGCACGATTCAGGGAAGCACGGTAAACCACCAGTATTCGAAGAGTTTTCAATTTGAAAAGGACTTTTATGAGTATTCCCGGACGTTTCTTCCTGGGAGCGCATATTATTTCAGCATGCTTCGCCCTTTAAGCGAGTTTCAGATTGCGGGATATTTTTCGTCATGTAAGGCGTATCATGATATTTTCCGCAGCTGTAATGTGGGAAGCAAGGCTGATGCATGGTGCGGGCATTGCCCTAAGTGTCTGTTTGTTGCGGCGATTTTATCTCCATTTTTAAGCCAGGAGGAGCTAAGAAAAATTTGGGGAAAGAACCTTTTTGAGGACGAAAGCCTTTTGGGAATATTAGAACAATTAACGGGTATTCAGGAGGAAAAACCGTTTGAATGTGTGGGCAGCCGAAGTGAAGTGAACACGGCGCTGTATTTGACCGTATCCCGGCTGGAGAGGGAGGGCATACCGCTCCCGGCCCTGCTTGCCTGTTATCGGACGACACCGAAGTTTGAGGAAGCAAAAAAGTCAGGGGATGTATTTTCCGACTATTTTGATGAAGAGAATTTGGTGCCGGAACCCTGGAAAACACTGGTGCGCTGCCGGTGCGCCGGGGAGGAAGCCAGAAAAAGGATTCGCTGAGGAAAACAGAAAAAGGATTCGCTGAGGAAAAAAGAACAGAGAGAAGAAAAAGATTTGCTGTGGAGAGAGGGAAAAATGGTACAGCTTGATGAATGGATAGAGGGAAAGAAGGTATTGATTCTGGGCTTTGGTCGGGAGGGGCAATCGACCTGCAGGGTGCTCAGGGCATTTGGGGGCTATAAGGAACTGGCAATTGCCGATCAGGCGGATGGGAAGGGACGCTGCCCTGACAAGGGGATTTCCTGGATATCCGGTCCGCATTATCAGCAGGCAATGGATAACTACGATGTGGTATTTAAAAGTCCGGGAATCGTCCTGGAGCGTCCGCTTAAGGCGTATCGCTGCCGGATCGTATCACAGACGGAGATATTTGTCCGCATGTTTCGCCGGCAGATTATCGGAGTAACCGGAACAAAGGGGAAAAGTACGACGGCTACCCTGCTTTACCATGTGTTAAAGGAGGCAGGGAAGAAGGTCATTCTGGTGGGAAATATCGGAATCCCGGCCTTTGACCATATGGAGGAGATTGAAGAGGATACGGTGATTGTCTTTGAATTATCCTGCCATCAGCTGGAGTATCTCACGGTTTCGCCGTATATGGCACTGCTTTTAAATATTCATGAGGAACACCTGGATCACTATGGAACAATGGAAAAGTATATCCGGGCAAAGGAGAATATTTTTCGCCATCAGGAAGAACAGGACGTTTTGATCTGCCATCGGCAGTGCTTTCCTGAGAACCAGGCATGCTGTTCAGAGAAGTTTATGGTACAGGAGGTGCAGGATAGTGCTTTGCTGTGCGGCGGAGGGCAGAAGGCATCGATAGACAGGGATGAGCAGAACTGGATGGGAGGGGAAGAACAGGAGATTATTCTTAACGGAAAATGCATTTGCTTTCGGGACGAGCATTTTATCATTCCTGTGGATGAAATTCAGCTTTTGGGGCAGCATAATTACCTGGATATTGCTTTTGTCTATGCGGCGTGCAGGCTAAAGGGAGTGAACCAGAAGCAGTTTGCTCAGGGATTAAAGACCTATCAGCCCCTTCCGCACCGCCTGGCCTTTCTTGGCGTACATCGGGGGGTAAAGTATTATGATGATTCAATTTCTACGATTTGTGAAACGGCTATCCAGGCTCTGCAGACAATTAAGGATGCAGACACGATATTAATCGGCGGCATGGATCGGGGAATCGATTACCGGGAATTAATTGTGTATTTATCGGAAAGTACGGTTTCGCATATTCTTTTAATGGAAGCGACGGGAAAGAGAATCTATAAGGAAATTTTCAGGGACTATCCAGGCTTTAAGCGGGCAGAACGTCTGGTACTGACCGAACACCTTCAGGAAGCGGTCAGGGAAGCGAAAAGGCTTACCCAGCCAGGAAAAAGCTGTGTGCTTTCGCCGGCAGCGGCAAGCTATGGAATTTTTACTAATTTTGAGGAGCGGGGAGATGTTTTTCAAGCATTAGTATTTGCCGATGATGTCCGATAAACTGCTTTCACAAAAAAATCACAACCTTGTAAGAATTTCCTAAGGATTAGCTGGTTGTGGAACAGAAAAAAATCATGTATAATCAGCAGGTACGCGAAGCAAAAGCGCTATGCAGGAGAAAGGAATGCACGTGGACAGTTATGGAACATTAAATGAGGTATTGGTCAATTTGTTTAGGGATGTTTTGGAAATTGAGGAAATGTCATTGGCAACTTCCAGTTTCCGGGACCTTACCAACAACGATATGCATGTCATTGAGGCCATTGGAATAGAAGAGCCAAAAAATATGTCATCCATTGCCAAGCTTCTGTCTGTTACTGTGGGCACTCTGACAATTGCAATGAACAGTCTGGTAAAGAAAGGATATGTTACCCGTGAGCGCGGAAAGGACGACCGGCGGGTGGTTTATATTTCGCTTTCAGAAAAAGGAAGGGCAGCCTATGCGCATCATGCGGCGTTTCACCGCGAGATGATTCACAGCATTTCCGAGCGTTTGACAAAGGATGAATTAAATGCTCTGACGAAGGCCCTTACCTGTTTAAACCAGTGGTTTCGAGAGAAAGAAAAAAGTTAAGGAGGCTTGAATGATGAAGAGATGCATCATGTTTTTGGCATCTGCCATGATGTTGTTGTTATTAGCGGCATGTACTCCCACCCCGGAGAAGAATAAGGCGGAATCAGAATCGCCGGTGATGCCGCCGACGACAGAGGCTGTAGTTGCCGATACGATGGAAAAGCGCAACCAGGGAAATGAAAACCTGCCCGTGATGGCGGCGGTATCGATTTACCGTTTTAATAAAAACGGCGACGGGCTGGTGCAGGAGATGGAGTCGTTAGAAACTGAGGAAGTGGTGGATCAGGCAATTATTGACTTAATGATTCAGTACGGCGTTCTGGAAGAGGGAACAGAAATTCTCAGCTTTGAAATCACTGAGGATAAAGCTGTGCTTAACTTAAACCAGCTGACCAGTGATGAAGATGAAATGAAGATCCGCTGTGTGACCGAATCCGTGGTAAATACATTTACTGAGAATTTTGAACTGGAGGGCGGATTGATTCTTCAGGTTAACGGCGAGGTATTTACTCTGGAAGCTATGCAGCCGGAAGAAGACGGTACGATGTATTATAATGCACAGTATCGAAAACTTGACTAATTGAAACAGGCAGTAAAGGTATTACTTTGGCTTTCCATCAAACGAGGAAGGAAATGTTTGATGGGGAGCTTTTTTAAATTCGACAAAAGGCTTGTACAATTTATCTATTTTTTTGTCGAATATGGAAGGAAAAAGGCTTTCATTTTGGGAAATAAAGAAAAAAATAATTTCATTTGAACAAAAGACTACCGTTTTTCTCTGTTTTGTGGTACAATTTAGCAATAAATAATTAATCAGGGGGAAACATTATGGCAAAAGAAATGATTGCAATGCTTCTTGCCGGCGGACAGGGTTCACGATTATATGCATTGACCCAGAAGCTGGCAAAACCTGCAGTTCCCTTTGGCGGAAAATATCGGATTATCGACTTCCCGCTGTCGAACTGCGTTAATTCTGGTATTGATACGGTGGGAATCCTTACCCAGTATCAGCCGCTGGTTCTGAATGAGTATATTGGAAATGGACAGCCCTGGGATTTGGATCGTCTGTACGGCGGCGTACACGTGCTTCCGCCCTATCAGCAGGCTTCCGGCTCTGACTGGTACAAGGGTACGGCAAATGCGATTTACCAGAATATCTCCTTTATTGAACGTTATAACCCGCAGTATGTGATTATTCTTTCCGGTGACCAGATTTGTAAGCAGGACTATAGCGACTTTCTTCGCTTCCATAAGGAAAAAGGCGCGGAATTCAGCGTGGCAGTTATGGAAGTTCCGTGGGATGAGGCTTCCCGTTTTGGTCTGATGGTTGCTGACGAGAATGATAAGATTACTGAGTTCCAGGAAAAGCCAAAGAATCCGAAGTCTAACCTGGCTTCCATGGGTATCTATATCTTTAACTGGGATATTTTAAAGAAATATTTGATTGAAGATGAGGCTGATCCAAATTCAGAGAATGACTTTGGCAATAACATTATCCCGAACCTTTTACGCGATGGACGGCAGATGTATGCTTACCATTTCAGCGGCTACTGGAAGGATGTAGGAACGATTTCTTCTCTCTGGGAAGCCAATATGGAAGTTCTTGATCCCGAACACAGCGGGATTAACCTGTTTGATGATAACTGGAAGATTTACAGCCGGAACAGCGGTATGACCGGTCATCGGATTGGTGCTGACGCGGTGGTGGAAAACTCTATGATTACGGATGGATGCCGCATTGCCGGAAGTGTTAAACATTCTATTTTGTTTGCTGGTGTTCAGGTAGAGCCAGGCGCAGTGGTTGAGGATGCTGTAGTGATGGGCGGAACCACCATTAAGGCTGGCGCAGTGGTTAAGCACTGTATCGTGGCAGAGAACGTTGTCATCGGTGAAAATGCAGTGGTAGGTGCGATGCCGGCGGATGGCGAAAAGGGTGTGGCAACCGTAGGCCCAGGCGTTTACATAGGGGATAACGCGAAGATTGGACCAAATGCAATGGTAAATAATAATGTAAAGGGTGGTGACGAACAATGGTAAATTCCAACGCAGATGCATTGGGAATTATTTTCCCAAACAGTTATGATACTCTGGTTCCTGAGCTGGTGAGTGAGCGTCTGATGGCCTCCATCCCATTTGCAGGACGTTATCGTATGGTAGACTTTATTTTGTCCAGCATGGTAAACCATGGCATTGGAAATATCTCCATTATTGTCCGCAAAAACTATCATTCCCTGATGGATCATTTAGGTTCAGGGCGCGAATGGGATTTAACCCGGAAAAATGGCGGTTTGAATATTGTTCCTCCATTTGCAGAAAAGTCAGTTAAGGTATATAACGGGCGTGTGGAAGCTCTGGCAAGTGTGCTGGCCTTCCTTCGTTCACAGAAGGAAAAGTATGTGGTAATGGCAGATGCCAATATCGCGGTAAACTTTGATTTTAAAGCGATGATTGACGCCCATGTGGAGAGCGGTGCAGATATTACGGTAGCCTATGCCGAGCAGGAGATTCCCGCAGGCATGATTAATGAAAATGCTTCGATTCAGAATATGTATTATACTCTTACGCTGGACGGGGAGCATGTAAAGAAGATTTATATTAATCCGGTGAGTGAGGGCAAGCAGAACCTGTCCATGAATATCTATGTGATGAGCCGGGAACTGCTGATTGAGCAGATTAATACAGCGTATGTGCGTGGTTATGTTTATTTTGAGCGCGATATTCTGGCACCGCAGTTGGAAAAGCTGGATGTTCATGCCTTTAAGTTTGACGGATACTTTGCGCGGATTTGTGATATGCGCAGCTATTTTGAAGAGAATATGAAGCTTCTGAACGAAGAAAATCTGGATGGGCTTTTTGCTGACAGCCCGATTTATACCAAGATCCGCGATGATAACCCGACCCGCTATATTGAGGGTGCAAAGGTAAAGAACATTATGGCAGCGGATGGCTGTGTAATCGAGGGAGAAGTGGAGAACAGCATCTTGTTCCGTGGCGTTAAGGTAGCCAAAGGCGCGAAGGTGAAAAACTGTGTGTTGATGCAGGATACGGTAGTGGAAGCCGGGGCAAATGTAGAATATGTGATCTCCGATAAGAACGTTACGATAACCGAAGGAAAAGAGCTGAAGGGCAGCGATACCTTCCCGGTGTTTGTGGCGAAGAGACAGAAAGTATAGAGTAAAAAGAAAATGGCTGTGTTGTATTCTGAACAGGGGATACAAGACAGCCGTTTTATGTTATCTATATTAATAAAGAGAGAAGATCAAAGCATTTTTTAAGGCGCTGATATATTCAGCCTCCCCATTGGTCATAATTTGCGAATATAAAGCAGAATCATAGAAGGCAATGTACATGCCATGATAGCCTTTAGGAACGCAGCATGTTAAATAACCGTTCAAATATAAGTAGTCGTATTCGGAGAATGTTTCTGTCTCTGATATTATTTTACAATTGGTATATTCCTTGCCGTTAAAATTCAGGGTAAAGGTTTGTTCCCTTCCGTCCCCATTATTCACCAGATCGATAAAGTCTTGATTTCCAATTGTGTAAGCCCAGGAAACACCGTAATCTAATGCGTTTGTTTCGTTAAACGAAAGATCAAAGCTTACGTTTTTCCATTCATAGCCGTCGTTCAATTCCATGGTCTGGTATGCATAGAAGGTGAGTTGCCCCGTAGTTTTGAATGTTGCGGGTGCGTATGTAGTTGTAACATAATCTGCAGGATGGTTTAAGAATACATTTGCCTGAAGTCCGGCGGCCTCAAACCAGTTCTGTAATGGTGCAGCAGACTGGGTTTTTACGATTCCATTTTCCACCCAGGCTCCGCTGGTGTTGACTTGGCAGTTATCCGGTGTGGTGGTGTCTGCATACATCCAGCCGTCTGCATCAAAATAATAGCATTCGGACACCCCATCGTCGTTGCCATCAATCCACTGCCAGCCGTTCTGCGCATAGGTTCCATCGCCATTATCATACCACCATTTGTCTTGGTTGCTGCCTGAACCAGTTTGCCAGGTTCCGGCGAAAGCAGCAGAAGAAAACAGCAGGGTAAAGGTTGTTGTTAAAAAGACTTTTCTTGCTTTCATGTGTGGTTCTCCCTTTGCAGTTTTCTATAGTGTAGCAGAATTTTCAGGAATGAGCAAGGTGGAAGTTTTTGAAGTATGGTAAGAGATAGATGGGCAAAGTTGGTTTGTTTTGATTGTGTAGAGCAGGTCAGCATTTTACCCAGTCTTCTAAATGAATACCGGGTACACGGTTAAATTCTTTTGTATTGTGGGTAACGACAATCAAGCCTTTGACAATGCTCTGTGCGGCAATCTGAAGATCATAAGGACCAATGATGGTTCCTTTTTTTTCAAGAAAGGCCCGGATTTGTCCGGCTTTTACGGCATCTTGTTCGGAAAAGGGTAAAATAGTGAATACAGAAAGAAACATATGCAGCCGAAACCTTGTCTGTTTTCCCCATTTGCTTTTAGCAGCGCCATATTCCAGCTCACTTACGGTAATGGCTGAGACAGTGATTTCATCAGGGTGGATTTGAAACAGTTTTTGCGTCAGCAAGGGATATTTATTTTTTAAGGCGTAAATGCAGATATTTGTGTCAAGAAGATAAGTCATATTCTTCCCTTTCCGGTATGCTGTTCCAGGAGGGCTGGGAACGCTCTTCCATAAAATCATCAGGAATCATGCCAATACTTTCTCTAAGGGGATACCAGGGATCATCTGTTGGAAATAAAACAAATCCGTTTCCAAGCTTGCGAATGAAAAACTCCTGTTGATCCGTTTGTGCTTCCTTGGGGATTCGGATTGCCTGACTGTTTCCGCTTTGAAAAACTTTTGCAGTTAACATAATCAATACCTCCAGTTTTTTGTATATACATATAGTATATACAAAGGTATGCTCATTGTCAATTGATATTTCGAAAACATAAAACTTAAGACCTCTTGACAAATATCCCATAACCCGCTACACTAAAGAAACAAGAAATGAAGAAACTGAAAAGTGAAAAGCAAAATAAAACGCAGAGAAAAGCAAAGAAGAGAAGAGTAGTCAGTGAAAGCATCGACAGAGAGTCCCTCTCAGAGCTATTTTCAAATACGCTCTGGTGCTGAAAAGGGATGGTGCAGATATTGGTGAACATGGTCTTGGAGCTTTGGGGCCGAGGATTTGGATAGGATGGAAAAGAGTTAAGGTTTCTGCCGAAACACAAATCTTAAGTTCCGACGGATTCACCCGTTATCGTGAGAAGCTGTTATTGCAGTTAGAATGATGGAATTACGACTTGCTACTGCACCGCAGCTTACTAAGGCCATCTGCCGTGAGGCAGGGGCGAATTTAAAGTGGTATCACGGGAGCACCTCGTCTTTAAAAGATGGGGTGTTTTATTGTTTACCTTTTTCTTTGTCAATCATATGCGTAAATGGGAAAGGAAGGAAAAGAGCATGTGTAAAAATTGTAAAAAGCCGTATTATATCACTACTGCTATTGCCTATACTTCAGGCAAGCCGCACATCGGCAATACGTATGAAATCGTGCTGGCGGACAGCATTGCCCGGTTTAGGAGGGAACAGGGGTTTGATGTGCGTTTCCAGACCGGAACGGATGAGCACGGACAAAAGATTGAGGAAAAGGCAAAGGCAGCGGGGGTTACACCGCAGACGTTTGTCGATGAGGTGGCTGCAGAAATTCGTCGAATTTGGGATTTGATGAACACGTCTTATGATAAGTTTATCCGCACAACTGACAAAGATCATGAAGTTCAGATACAGAAGGTTTTTAAGAAGCTTTACGATCAGGGCGATATCTATAAGGGGTATTATGAAGGGATGTACTGTACGCCCTGCGAGTCCTTTTTTACGGAATCCCAGTTGGTGGACGGGAAATGCCCGGACTGCGGGCGTCCGGTTCAGCCAGCGAAGGAAGAAGCCTATTTCTTTAAGATGAGCAAGTATGCACAGCGCTTAATTGACCATATTAATGCTCACCCGGAGTTTATCCAGCCGGTTTCCCGCAAAAATGAGATGATGAATAATTTCCTGCTTCCGGGCCTGCAGGATCTCTGTGTATCCCGAACCTCCTTTAGCTGGGGAATCCCGGTTTCCTTTGACCCGAAGCATGTCACCTATGTATGGCTGGACGCATTGACCAACTATATTACCGGCCTTGGCTATGATGTGGACGGAAACCATGGAGAACTTTGGGCAAAGTACTGGCCTGCTGACCTGCATCTGATTGGCAAGGATATTATTCGTTTCCATACGATTTACTGGCCGATTTTCTTAATGGCGCTGGATCTTCCGCTTCCCAAGCAGGTCTTTGGTCATCCGTGGCTCTTACAGGGCGACGGTAAGATGAGCAAGTCCAAGGGAAATGTGCTCTATGCGGATGACTTGGTGAAGGTGTTTGGTGTGGATGCTGTCCGCTACTTTGTCCTTCACGAGATGCCGTTTGACAATGACGGAATTATCTCCTGGGAGTTAATGGTTGAGCGGATGAACTCAGACCTGGCGAATATCCTGGGTAATCTGGTTAAGCGTACCATATCCATGAGCAACCAGTATTTTGGCGGGATTGTGGAAAACCGCAGTACGGCGAATGGGGAGGAAGCGGCGATTGACCAGGATTTAAAGGAAACTGTGCTGGCGGCTGTGGCTAAGGCGGAGGAAAAGATGGATCAGCTTCGGGTAGCCGATGCCATTACGGCGATTTTTGAGATTTTCCGCCGGAGCAATAAATATATCGACGAAACTACACCCTGGACCCTGGCAAAGGATGAGGCGAAGAAGGATCGTCTGGCAACAGTGCTTTATCATCTGGCAGAATCCATTACCATCGGTGCTTCCCTGTTAGAATCCTTTATGCCGGAAACTTCAGCGAAGATTTTAGCGCAGTTAAATACGAAGAAAAGAAGCCTGGAGGAGATAAAGACCGCAGGTTTTGGACAATATGTGTCAGGGAATAAAGTGACCGACACGCCGGAGATTTTATTTGCCCGTCTGGATGCCAAGAAGGTTTTGGCTGAGGCAGAAGAAATTCAGAAGGCCCAGGCAGCTGCTGTCCAGGCAGAGACAGCGCAGGAAGGCGGAGGACAGGACGGCAGCGCCCAGGCAGCCTCAGAGAACGGCGGGGCCAGTGCCGCGGGTGAAAAGGCAGGGATTGACCTGGAGACAAAACCGGAGATTATGTATGAGGACTTTGCCAGGCTGCAGTTCCAGGTGGGTGAAATCATTGCCTGTGAAGCGGTGAAAAAGTCAAGAAAACTTCTTTGTTCCCAGGTAAAAGTGGGAAGCCAGGTTCGCCAGATTGTCAGTGGGATTAAGGCGGATTACACCCCGGAGGAGATGATCGGCAAGAAGGTGATGGTGGTTACCAATTTAAAACCGGCAAAACTTGCAGGTATTCTTTCGGAAGGTATGCTTTTGTGTGCAGAGGACGCCGAGGGAAGGCTTGCACTGATGACACCGGAGAAGGATATGCCATCAGGCGCAGAAATTTGTTAGAGAAATGACAGAAAAGAAATCGGTAAGCGATTGGAAATTATCTAAATGGAAATTACCAGAACTTACGGGAAGGATGCTGAAACTGCTTGCACTTGTTTCTATGGTGGCAGATCATATTGGTGTAATTATAGTGGAACAGAGGTTACTTAACCGCAGAGTTTCCTCTTTCACCCTGCCGCTGGCATTTGGTCTTTCCTGGAAACAGTGGTTTTATGCGGATCGGTTTCTCCGCTGCATTGGGCGTCTGGCCTTTCCTATTTATCTTTATTTTTTGGTGGAAGGCTTTCTCCGCACCCGGAATAAAAAGGCCTATGGCATCCGGCTCTTTCTTTTTGCGCTCTTGTCCGAAATCCCTTTTGACTATGCGATCTTTGGGCAATGGTACTACCCGGCATACCAAAATGTAATATTTACCTTATGTATCGCCTTTCTTACGCTGTGTGCGATGCATAAGTATCGTCACAGAACAGGGCTGTTGTTTGTTTTCCCAACGATCGGTGCCATGATGGCTTCTGTTCTCCATGTGGATTATGGAGCAGTTGGGGTGCTGATGGCAGTGATACTCTATGTCTATCGGGGAAGCAGACAACAGCTGGTGGCAGGTGCAGCGATTGCGGCATTGGAAAGCCTAAGTCTTTATGGGACGGCGGCGCTGAGTTTTTTCTTGATTCGAGCTTACTGCGGCAATGAAGGGAAATGGCCGGGAAAATATTTTTTCTACTTTGCCTATCCCGGACATCTGCTGCTTTTGGCGTGGATTGGTAGGTTGATCTAAACGACAAAGAGGTGTAAACAATGATTTTTGATACGCATGCCCATTATGATAATCCTTCGTTTGACGAAGACAGAGATGGTCTTTTAGCTTCTCTTTCTGATGCAGGAATTGGCAGAGTGGTGAACGTGGGAGCCAGCCTGGAAAGCACAAAAAGAACCCTGAAGTTAATGGAAGAACATTCCTTTATTTACGGGGCTGCCGGAGTGCATCCGAGCGAGTGCGGCGAAATAACAGAACAAGATATGGTGTGGCTGGAAAGCGTTTGCGATCGCGAAAAGCTGGTGGCAATCGGGGAAATTGGTCTGGACTATTACTGGAAGGAGCCGAACCCTGCGCTGCAAAAGCGCTGGTTTGTCCGTCAGCTTGCGATGGCCCGGAATGTGCATCTTCCTGTGATTGTTCACAGCCGGGATGCAGCTAAGGAAACATTAGATATAATGAAAGCTGAAAAATCCGGCGATATGGGCGGTGTAATTCATTGTTTTTCCTATAGCCGTGAAATTGCTGGAGAATATCTTGCGATGGGATTTTACCTGGGCATTGGCGGTGTATCAACCTTTCAAAATGCACGGCAAATTAAGGAAGTTATTGCTTATGCCCCTTTAGATCGCCTGGTGCTGGAAACCGATTGCCCGTACCTTGCGCCAGTACCTTATCGGGGAAAGAGAAATTCATCCCTGTACCTGCCCCTGATAATCGATGCGATTGCGCAAATCAAGGGTGTGGAAACTGAACAGGTGGAAAAACAGACCTGGGAAAATGGAAATAAACTTTTTCGTCTGCCCCAGGCCCGTACGATAGCACAGAGACATTTGCTTTCAAGGAATTGACGCAGAATGAAGGTTTAGGCTGCAAGGCAGAGAAGAGAGACGATGCGGCAGCATCTCTGACTGTCAATAACGCAGCAGGTGATGAAATTACGATGTGAGGAGAATAGTATGGCAGATTTGGGAACACCCAAGAATACCATTGCACTGATTCAAAAATATCAGTTCGCTTTTCAAAAAAAGTTTGGACAAAACTTCCTGATTGATCCCCATGTGCTGGATAAAATTATCCGTGCAGCACAGATAGAAGAGGACGATGTGGTGCTGGAAATCGGTCCGGGAATTGGAACAATGACACAGTATCTTGCCGAATCGGCCCGTCAGGTCATTGCCGTGGAGATTGATGGTAACTTGATTCCTATTTTACAGGAAACCCTGGGGAGCTATCCTAATGTTCAGGTTATCCATGAGGATATTTTAAATGTTGATCTTCGTGCTCTGGTTCAGGAATACAATCAGGGAAGGCCGATTAAGGTGGTTGCCAATCTCCCTTATTATATCACCACGCCGATTATTATGGGATTGTTTGAAAAACATGTGCCGATGGCATCGATTACAGTAATGGTGCAAAAAGAAGTGGCAGAGCGCATGCAGGCAAAGCCGGGAAACAAGGATTATGGTGCGCTTTCTTTGGCGGTACAATACTATGCCGCCCCCTACCTGGTAGCCAATGTTCCGCCGAATTGTTTTATGCCGCGCCCCAGCGTCGGCTCTGCTGTTATCCGCCTTACCTGTTATGTCAAGCCGCCAGTAAGCGTAAAGGATGAAGCGCTGATGTTTCGCCTGATTCGCGCTTCCTTTAATCAGAGAAGAAAGACACTTCAAAATGGGTTAACGAATGCTCCAGAACTTCCCTTTACCAAGGAAGAAATCGGAGATGCCCTGAAAGCGGTGGGGCTGCCACCTTCGGTGCGGGGTGAGACGCTTACCCTAGAACAATTTGGAGCATTGGCTGATTATTTTGTCCATCAAAAAATAAATGATTAGTGGGGTTGGATTCAGAACAGGTTAAATAACAAACAAGAACAGAAATAAAAAATCCGGCAGAGTTAATCATTAGCTCTGCCGGGCTTTTTATGCATCAGTGCATAGAATCCGCCCCAATAATGAACATTTTCCATGCGCGATAGCAACTCTTTTGTTTCACTTCTGCAGCAGGGGGTGTTACAGGTCAAACTGGGAAAGAGCTGCTTCATCTGCAACCACGATTACTTCTGGATGCATCTGCAAAATAGAAGCAGGTACATGAGTAGTAACGGGGCCACAGAGTGCATCGTAAAGAATTTGTGCCTTTTCCTTCCCGCTCACGATAAGTAAGATTTTGCGGGCCGCCATAATCGTACCAATTCCCATGGTAAAAGCCTGCTTGGGAACATCATCAATGGAGGCGAAAAAGCGTTTATTAGCTTCAATGGTACTGGGCTGCAAGTCAACGCAGTGTGTTCCCATTGCAAAATGGTCAGATGGTTCGTTAAAGCCGATATGTCCGTTATGTCCCAAACCTAAAAGCTGTAAATCCACACCGCCCAGGCCGCGGATAACCTGATCATAACGGGCTGTTTCTTCCTCAGGATCAGAGGTTGTTCCATCAGGAATATTTGTGTTTTCCATGTTGATATTTACATGTTTAAATAAATTGTGGTACATAAAGTAATAATAGCTCTGGTCATTTTCTCTGGTTAATCCGCGGTATTCATCTAAGTTAGCCGTTTTCACCTCAGAAAAATCAAGCTCTCCCTGGTTATACCGTTCAATCAGGTACTTGTATGTCCCTAAAGGACTGGAACCGGTAGCAAGGCCAAGAACACAGTCTGGTTTTAAAGTTACCTGCGCAGCGATAACCGAAGCAGCTTTGCGGCTCAGGGCGTCATAGTCCTTTGTTTTGTAAATTCTCATCATGAAAAACCCTCCTACAAATAAAAAAAATTTTTACCACATCTTTTATCTATAGGATAACATTTTCGAGTCATAATTTCAATGATTATTTGCATAAAATAAAAAGTAAAGTTCCGTCTTAGCACAGTGGCACAAGTTTTGTGAAAAAATTGTCGAATTTTTGTGCGAGGCGTACGAATAAATTAAGAAGTGGAAGGGGAGGGGCAAGGTGACAGAATTTCGGAGACTAATTTCTTATATTTATGAATATGAGGGAAAAGTAAAAGGAAAAAACGTAGGTTTTGCAAAGCTGGAGACAAGAAATGGTTTATGCAAACTAAACATCAGCGTAAAAAAGCTCTATATGGGAAGCGGAAATCTGGGCGTATATCTTTTGTCTGCCCGAAAAGAAATTTTTTTGGGCAATATGTGTCTGAGAAATGGAAATGGGGAATTTCGTACCGTTGTTCAGGCTTCGGATATTGAACAATCCGGGGAAACTATGGACGACTGTTATGGCCTGACTATCCATGAAAAAAAGGATTCCTGGAAGGTATACACTACCATATGGGAAGATACTGTGGCCCAGGCTGCGCAGCTTGCCGCAGGAACGTCTGTCCTGGAGAATGGAGAAAATCTGGAAAATAGAGAGACAACGGTCAGTGCAGAAGAAAATACATACCACAGTAATACTATAAATCAACTTCAGAAAGCATCTGCCGATCAATCGATGCAGGAAAACCTGTCTGGACTTGCGGTAATGGAACGAGAAACACCCGGTCAGGAGACGATACAGCAAAAACTGCCCAGTCAGGAGAACATGCAGCAAAAACCGCTTAATCAGGAGAACATGCGGCAAAAACTGCTTAATCAGGAGAGTACGCAGCAAAAGTTACCCAGCCAGGAGACAATTCAACAAGAACTATTCAGCCAGGAGAACAGGCAACAGAAAGCAAGGGAGCAGGAATCAATGCAGCAAGCCCTGTATAGCCAGGGACACACACAACCGAGCTTAAATAACCAGGAATCTGTGCAGCAAAGTGCAGGCATCCAGGAAGCATCGCAGCAAACCCCAGACATTCAGGCGCTGACACAATCAAATCCAGGCAGTGAGAAATTAAGCTGTGTAAAAGCCGGACAGCAAGACATAAATAAGCAGGAATCAAACCGTCAGGAGATAACACAGTCAGCAACCGGCAATCAGGAACCCGTTCTGCAGGAAGCAGGAAAGCATCAGTCACCTCGTCAAGAAGAAGCACAAAAAGGCCCGATGGCATCAGTGCAGAATCAGCCAGGGGGAAAAATTATCCAGAAAGAAGGGCTTTTCAGGGAAGAAAAAAAATCGCAGTCCCCTGTATCAAACAGAGTATATGGCAACCGAATGAACAATCACCCTCCCCGGCGTGCCCAGAGCCAGATGTTTTTTAATCTTCGTCAGCCCTTCAACGCTTTGCCCCAAAACCAGGGAGTCCCTGCAGCCTCCTCCTTTTCCCCCGCACAGACACCAGCGCCATCCAATCCTGCAACGCTTGCTGCTGCACCTCAATCCGACACGCCGGTATCATTCAATGTGTCAATACCGACCGACAATCAGAATCAACAGCCATTGATTCGTCAGTATGAAGAAGAACCGCTTATTCCGGGTGACCCGGAAGCTCTGGCAAGACTTGAGGAAGAAGAAAAAGTTCCTGCAGTACCCATATGGGATTTCCTGTCCAAAACCTATCCTAAAATCCAGGCCTTCGAAAGTCAGTTTGGATGTGAGATATTGGTGATTAAACCGCAGGATATTGGTCTTTTGCCAAGAGAAACCTGGATTTACGGGAACAACAGCTTTCTTCTCCACGGCTACTATAATTACCGGTACCTGATACTGGCTCGTCTGGAAAATCCCCATGGTATTCCCCGCCACCTTCTGGGCGTTCCCGGACACTACTACAACAATGAAAAGTATATGGCCTCAATGTTTGGCTTTCCCAATTTTGTCCTGTCAAAAAATCAACAGGCGCAGGACGGAAGATTTGGCTACTGGTATACCGATATCCGCCTGGGTGACGGAAATATAGCTTCCGCAGTCGTTCGTCATGCACAGCGGGGGATAGAGTAAAAACGGCTTATTTACTATAAAATTTCACCGCCGATTAGGCGGTCTAAGTTCAGGTATTCCAAGTGCGTCCGGCAGATGTTTATTTATAGTGGTACGACCACTTGTGGGCGCATGAAGGTTTACTGTAAAAGCTCACCGCCGATTAGGCGGTCTAAGTTCAGGTATTCCAAATGCGTCCGGCAGATGTTTATTTATAGTGGTACGACCACTTGTGGGCGCATGAAGGTTTAGTAAAAGAATTGCGTGGGAATTGAATTTGTTTGACTTGGTTTGTTCCGGCAGGGTTTATGGGGCATCGCGGCGCTTGTGCTCCTTAGCCCTACCAGATTGCCGTCTAATCGATGCCTCTGATGCCCACTGCCCCCACATAAGGCATGACTATCTCAGAAAACCTGGTTAATTCTTCTTTGCTGTAACTGGAAAAACCAGGTTTTAACACATTGTCTGAATCAACATAGTTCTGCAGAAAATATTTTGGAGCCCCGTTAATCCACTGGCCTATTTCCCGAAAATCTTTCTCTTCATGCAATTCCTTTACTACGGTAGTCCGAAATTCATAATCTTTGCCCCATTGCTTTAACCATGCGACTGATTCCCTTACCTTTTCCAAATCCATTCCGGGGCAGCCTGCGGTTACCCCATATTTTTCTGGTGCATTCTTAATATCCATTGCCACATAATCCAGGAGACCTTCTTCGCCCAGCTTCATCAGCTTTTTAGGCAGTGTTCCATTGGTGTCCAGCTTAATTTCCAATCCCAGCTTTCGGATATCCCGAATAAAATCTTCCAGATCTTCCTGAAGTAAGGGCTCCCCGCCGGTGATGCAGACGCCTTCCAAAACCCCTGCTCTTTTTTTTAAAACTCCTAAAATCTCCTCCGGCGTAAAAGCAGCCTTCACATCCATTGCCAGCAGTTCGCGGTTATGGCAGAATGGACAACGAAAATTGCAGCCACCAGTAAAAATAACAGAAGCTAAATGCCCCGGATAATCTAATAATGTTGTTTTTTGAAACCCACATAATTTCATCAAAATTCCCTCCTTGCGATCTTTCTATTCTCTGTGTATACTAGAATCTGAAAATTGCTTTTGCCGGATGTGTGTCACAAGCTGCGCTGTAACCTATATCCCGCTTATTATAACACACCTCTTCTCAGAAACAAAGCACCATCTACAGAGGTGATAATTTATTCAACCAATGAAAACGATAAAGGAGTTTGTATCATGCCCCCAATAGCCCACCTTCCCTATAGCGAAGATGAAAACTACATGAAGGAAGCCATCCGCCAGGCAAAAAAGGCAATTGCCTTAAATGAAGTGCCGATTGGCTGTGTTATTGTCTATGAAAATCAGATTATCGGGCGTGGCTATAACCGGCGGATGACCGATCATACCACCTTAGCTCATGCAGAACTTCTGGCAATAAAAAAAGCCTGCAAAAAGCTTGGTGACTGGCGGCTGGAAGATTGCCGGATGTATATAACCTTAGAACCCTGCCCCATGTGTGCCGGTGCGATTGTCCAGGCACGCATCCCAGAGGTGGTGATTGGCTGTATGAATCCCAAGGCTGGGTGCGCCGGGTCTGTGCTTAATCTTTTACAGCAGGAGGGCTTTAACCATCAGTGTCAGGTAAAAACAGGCATTCTTGGCGATGAATGTTCACAGATGATGCGTTTATTCTTTAAAGCGCTCAGGGAAAAGGAAAAAGAGAGGAAGCAGAGTCAAAAACAGGAAATAAATTTAGGAAATGCAGGAATACCCTTGACAAACAACAGGGAATCAGAGTATACTTAACACGCAAAAATGTCATAAAGCTTCCACGCAGCCGGGGAGATAGCGGTGCCCTGTACTTGCAATCCGCTCCAGCAAGGGTGATGTCCTGCCCCGGACTAGTATGGTGCGGAGCTGCCTTTGGTAAGTGGCGTTGACGTTTGGGTCTTATGCAACAGGAATTTGCGAACCGTGTCAGGGCAGGAATGCAGCAGCACTAAGCGAAACCTCTTGTGTGACATAAGGCAGCCTGAGCCGAGCTAACTGTCAGAGTAACGTCTGTGTCTGCAGTTCAAAGCAGGACGCGTGGATAAATTTTAGGGAATGGTAGCGATACCATTCCTGTTTTTTTACTTGCCCAGCTATTCCCTTTGCGGTATAATCTATACCATAGAGGGTAAAGAAAAGAGACAGAAAGAGCCAAAAGGAAGGAGTGTTTTGTATGAAAAGAATCGGAATATTGACCAGCGGAGGCGACTGCCAATGTCTGAACGCTACCATGCGCGGTGTGGCAAAATCGTTATATAATATGTACGATGATGTGGAGATCGTCGGATTTGAGGACGGTTATAAGGGATTAATTTATGCCGATTACCGTATTTTAAAGTCCTCTGATTTTTCAGGAATCCTGACACAGGGCGGAACGATTTTGGGAACCTCCAGGCAGCCGTTTAAGCTGATGCGTGTGCCGGATGAAAATGGTCTGGATAAGGTGGAGTCCATGAAACATACTTACCGGAAGCTAAAACTGGAATGTCTGGTTGTGCTGGGCGGCAATGGAAGCCAGAAAACAGCAAACCTTCTTAGGGAGGAAGGGTTAAATGTCGTTTCTCTTCCCAAAACAATTGATAATGATCTGTGGGGGACAGAGATGACCTTTGGTTTCCACAGTGCGGTGAATATTGCCACGCAGGCGATTGATTGTATTCATACAACAGCCTCTTCCCACGGCAGGATATTTATTGTGGAGGTTATGGGGCATAAGGTCGGCTGGGTAACGCTGTATGCGGGAATTGCCGGTGGTGCAGATATTATTCTGCTGCCGGAAATTCCCTATGATATCCGGGTGGTCAGTGATGCAATTAATAAGCGGGCAAAGGCTGGAAAGAGGTTTTCTATTTTAGCGGTGGCAGAGGGAGCCATCTCGAAGGAAGAAGCCGGCATGACGAAGAAAGAATTAAAAAAGAAAAAAGAGGAAGGCGTGGTGTATCCGTCAGCAGCGTATGCGATTGGTGCGAAATTGCAGGAACTTACAGGGCAGGAGGTTCGTGTAACGGTTCCCGGACACACCCAGAGAGGTGGAGAACCCTGTCCCTATGACCGTGTGCTTTCCACTCAGCTTGGGGCAGCCGCAGCTGAACTGATCCGCAACCAGGAATACGGCTATATGGTTTGTGTAAGGCATGGGGAAATTGATAAGATTCCTCTGGAAGAAATTGCCGGAAAGTTAAAATATGTTGATCCTGAAAGTGCGATTATCCGACAGGCGAAGAATGTGGGAATCAGCTTTGGCGATGAATAATCAGCATTGGCTGTAAAGGACGGCTTGGAAAAGAAAGGAAGGACAGATGTCATATACTGCCTTATATCGAAAGTGGAGGCCGGTGGGATTTGATGATGTAAAAGGTCAGGATCATATTGTGCAGACATTAAAAAACCAGATTATTTCCGGCAGGATCGGTCATGCCTATTTATTTTGCGGAACCAGGGGGACAGGAAAAACGAGTATTGCCAAAATCTTTGCGCGCTCGGTAAACTGCGAGAATCCCCAGGAGGGAAGCCCCTGCGGCGTCTGCCCAAGCTGTCAGGCAATTGCGGGCGGTGCTTCTATGAACGTAGTGGAAATTGATGCTGCGTCAAATAACGGTGTGGAAAATATCCGTGATATCCGGGAACAGGTGCAGTATCCGCCTACGGAGGGCAGGTTTAGGGTCTATATTATCGATGAGGTTCATATGCTGTCCATAGGAGCGTTTAATGCGCTGTTAAAAACTCTGGAGGAGCCGCCCTCCTATGTGATTTTTATTTTGGCGACGACAGAAGTGCATAAGATTCCTGTGACGATCATGTCCCGCTGTCAGAGATATGATTTTAAGCGGATTCCGGCAGAGATTATTGGAGACAGGCTGCGCGAAGTGGCAAAGGCAGAAAAGATTGCCATTGAAGAAAAGGCCGTACAGTACCTGGCAAAGGCCGCTGATGGGGCATTCCGTGACGCGCTTAGTCTGATGGATCAGTGCATTGCCTTTCATTTTGGAGAAACGCTGACCTATGAGCATGTTCTTAATATTCTGGGCGCTGTGGATCAGACCGTTTTTTCGCAGATGTTTAATGCCGTAGTCGGGAAGCGGACGAAGGACTGTATCCTGCTTTTGGAGGAAATGATTATCCAGGGCAGGGAGATGGGGCAGTTTGTAAACGATTATATCTGGTATCTTCGGAATCTTCTTCTGGTGCAGTCGGCACAGGATGCGGCTGGTCTGGTGGATATGTCGGAAGAGAATGTAAAACAGCTTTTAGAGGATGCAAAAAAGATTAATGGAAATACGCTGATTCGGCAGATTCGGGTATTGTCAGAGTTATCAAATCAGCTTCGACATGCCAGTCAAAAGCGGATTTTAATTGAAATTGCCCTGATAAAGTTGACAAAACCGGAAATGGAAGTTAATATAGAATCTTTATTGGAACGTATTGCCAGCCTGGAGGCCCGAATGGAGGAGGGGCCTGTAACTTCCTTTTCTGTGCAGGGTAGCGCGGGCAATGCAGACCGTGCGGGAGAAAATTTGGAAGAGGAGACTTTCCAGGCGATGCCTTCTGCCAAAGCTGCGCCTTCCCCGCCCAGACAGGTGGTTATTCCCAAGGCGCAGATGGAAGATCTGCAGCTTATCCGCAATGAATGGGGAAATATTGTACGGCAGATGGGGATGTCTGTGCGCCCCAGCTTTCGGGGAACGGTAGTGGAGCCCGGAGGGGATAATTGTCTTTGTATTGTTTTTCTGGACCCGGTCAATTATGCGATTGGCAGCCGGCCCAGTGTGATTGGTGATATTGAGCGGTATATTGAAGAGCATTATCAGAAAAGTATTTATCTGAAAACCCGTCAGGCAGGCAGCGAAGAGCAGTTAACAACCATGTATGTCAGTGATGAAGAATTAAAGGAAAAAATTCATATAGATAGGATAGAGATAGAGGAGGAATAGCAGGAATGGCGAAAAGAGGCGGTTTTCCCGGCGGAGGGATTCCCGGAAATATGAATAATATGATGAAGCAGGTACAGCGGATGCAGCGCCAGATGGAAGAGGCCACGAAGGAGCAGGAGAGTAAGGAATTTACTGCTTCTGCCGGCGGCGGTGCAGTTTCTGTAACGGTATCGGGAAAGAAAGAAGTGGTTTCAGTAAAGCTTTCCGAGGAAGTAGTTGATCCGGAAGATATTGAAATGCTGGAGGATTTAATCGTCGCTGCGACGAATGAAGCTCTTCGTCAGATGGAGGAGGCAAATTCCCAGGCGATGGCTAAGCTGACAGGAGGCCTTGGAGGACTGGGTGGTCTGGGCGGAGGCCTTCCGTTCTGATGGATTACTACAGCAGGCAAATTACCAAATTAATCGAAGAACTGTCAAAACTTCCCGGTGTGGGGGCAAAGTCTGCCCAGCGTCTGGCATTCCACATTATTAATCTTCCCAAGGAGCAGGTGGAACTTTTAGCCGGAGCGATTATCGATGCAAAAAATAACGTCCGTTATTGCAAGGCATGTTTTACGCTGACCGACCGGGAACTCTGTCCGATTTGCAGCAGCAAAATCCGGGATCACAGTACCATTATGGTGGTGGAAAATCCCAGGGACCTGGCAGCTTATGAGAAAACAGGAAAATTTGAGGGCGTATACCATGTGCTTCACGGGGCTATCTCGCCCATGCTTGGAATCGGTCCTAATGATATTAAGTTAAAGGAATTGATGCAGCGGCTCCAGGCAGAGATAAACGAAGTAATTATTGCTACCAATTCCAGTCTTGAAGGGGAAACCACGGCGATGTACATTAGTAAGCTGGTCAAACCCACAGGAATTAAGGTCAGCCGGATTGCCAGCGGCGTTCCGGTGGGCGGGGATTTGGAATATATTGATGAGATTACCCTTCTGCGGGCATTAGAGGGCAGGGTGGAGCTGTAGGCAGGGTTTAGGAGATGCAAAAGAATGGATAAACATGAGTTTAATATCAAAGTGGACCAGATTAAAAAGATGGTAAGTAAAGGTGATTTTGAAACTGCGATGAAAATTGCAGACACCATCGACTGGCGGCGGGTTCGAAATGCAAATCTGCTTTCGATGATTTCATCCGTGTATGAAAAAAATGCAGAGTATCAGGAGGCCAAAGATATTCTGCTCATTGCATTTGAACGTGCACCGATTGGAAAACGGCTGTTGTATAAGCTGACACAGCTTGCACTTAAAGAGGGCGATATCGGGGAGGCAGAGTCCTATTACCGGGAATTTTGCGATCTGGCGGGAGATGATTCGCGGCAGGATATTCTCCGCTATTTGATTTTAAAAGCTAAGGGGGCACCTATTGAACAATTAATTCATTCTCTGGAGAGTTATACCAGTATTGAATTGGATGAAAAATGGCTGTATGAACTGGCAGATTTATACCATCAGGCAGGAAGAGAAGAGGACTGTGTAAGAACCTGTGATAAGATTATGCTGATGTTTGGTCTGGGGCAGTACGTGGATAAGGCAATGGAGTTAAAGCTTCAGTATGCCCCACTGACAAAGTATCAGATGGATTTGGTGGAAAATCGTGACAAGTATGAAGAGAAGCTAAGACAGGTGGAGCAGAATGGAGTAAGTGCTGTATCTTTAGGAGAAGCCGCGTCCAGGGAAGTAGAGGAGATGGCGGCGGCTGCCCGCCGCGGTCAGGTTGCAGCGATGGAAGCTATGCCCTCTTATTCTGAGACTGCCATCCCATCTCCGGTGATAGAAGCTGATCCGGTATCTCAGGTAGCTATAGCCCAGGCAGATGAAGTTCCCCAGGTTTCTCATTCTGGTAATGCTGAACAGGCCAGAGAGGAAGAGATGGTGTCCAATATTGCTGCTTCCTTTGCTGCTGCTGCCGTAGAGCCGTCAGGTACCTGCGTTTCACCGGAGGAGCGTCTGGAAGTCAGTATGAAGGAAGCAGAGGCAGAGGCAAGCCTTGCCCAGGAAATGTCCAAGCTTTCCATGGATGGTTTTACCGAAGAGCCGGTGAGGGAAAAAACTCGGGTGCTGCAAAACGTAAAGGATTTAAAAAAGGCAGATGAACCGACAGAGAAAACGAAGGTCCTTGATGAAATTCGCCATATTCAGCCGGTGAAGCCAGCAGAGGAACAGAGTGTGCCGGAGAAACTCCGTCATCTGATGGTTGAAGCGAGGGAAGCGGAAAAGGGGCTTGAAATTGCCATTGCATCATTAAAAAAGGCACATCAACTTCTGGCCTACAAGCATTCGGTGGCAAAGATTGGCGGCGAAAAATTAAACCAAAAGGGAATCCTTGCCAGCGCATCCAAGCTTACAGGCAAGGACTTGATTGTGGAAAATGCAGGAGATTTGTGCGATGCCATGCTGGACGAGCTAGATAAGCTTCTTGCAGGAGATAAGAGCGGAATGCTGGTTGTCTTAGTCGATAATCCGCGTCAGCTGGAAGGAATCCGCAGAATTAGTCCCTCTCTTGCGGATAAATTCTGTGTAGTAACCTGTGTGGAAGAGGCAGAACAAATGTTTTTACGTGCGACCGGGGGAAAGACTTCACGTCAGACGATGACAAGGGCGGATGCAGCTGCAGAACGTCAGCCAGTTGAACAGCGAGAAACATCGGCTGCCCATCCGTCGGCTGCCCAGAGAGAAGTGTCACCAGTCCGTCCGTCGGCTGCGCAGAGAGAAACGCCGCCAGTTCGTCCATCGGCAGTTCAGCGAGAAACATCGGCTGCCCATCCGTCGGCTGCGCAGAGAGAAACGTCGCCAGTCCGTCCGTCGGCGGTTCAGCGAGAAACGTCGCCTGCTCGTCCGCTGGCTTCGGAGAGAGAAGCTGCGGCAGCCCGTCAGCCAGAATTGCAGGGAGGTGAATTAGCTGGACGCCAGACAGTTGCGCAGAGGGAATCAGCGCCAGTTCGTCCTCTGGCAGTACAGAGAGAGACTGTACCTGTTCAGCAACCTGTAGTACAGAGAAAGCCGGCGGCTATTCAGCAGCCTGTACTTCCTCAAAGAGAAATGTCACCTGTCCGTCAGATGTCTGCGTCGGAAGGAATGGTATCAGAAAAAGCCTCGTTGTCAGCTTCAGGTAATATTGTTCAGCTGAGAAATCCTTCCTCAGCTTCGGCAGATGAGTGTTTAGTAATGGAATCGGGCGGCGAACGCATGGATGAACCAGATGATGGGCGGATGATGGATATTGATGAATTTGCACAATATTGCTGTCATTATGCCAGTCAGATTGATTGTAATATCTCAGGAAAGAGTATGCTTGCCCTTTATGAGAGGATAGAAATTATGGAGGAAGACGGTATTGCCCTGACAAAAACGGCAGCTGAGGATTTAATTGAGGAGGCAGCAGACAGGGCGGAGAAACCTTCTCTTGGAAAAAGAATTGCTGGTTTGTTTTCATCGAAGTACGATAAGGAAGGCTTATTAATCTTAAAGGAAGAGCATTTTATATCATGATGGATATTCGTTTAATTGCTTTAGATATGGATGGAACACTGCTGAATGATCAAAAAGAATTGTCGCCGGGAAATCGGGCTGCGTTGGAAAGCTGTATCCGCCATGGAATTGCCATTGTGCCGGCGACTGGTCGTCCGTCGGCAGGCCTTCCAGCAGAGCTTAGAACCATGGCTGGAGTGCGCTATGCGATTCTTACCAATGGTGCACGCGTAGAGGATTTGCAGGAGAAAAAGATTATTTCTCAGGAGTTGATTCACTGGGAATTAGCCTATGAAGTTTTAGCATTGTTATCTCAGTACCCAGTGGCCTATGACCCTTATATTAACGGCAGGGGAAAAATGGAGGCCCGTTTCCGAGACCATCTGGATCAATATGGACTTCCTCCAGCGATGCAAAAATTGGTTTTAAGCAGCCGGGATGAGGTGGAGGATGAACTGGCCTTGGTGAAAGCCTGGAAGGCGCCTGTGGAAAAGATTAACATATTTACCACAGACCAAAAGCTTAGAATGGGGCTTTGGGAAAAGCTGAATCAGTATCAGGAGCTGGTTGTTACCTCTTCACTGGAATATAATTTGGAAATTAATGCGGTGACTGCAACAAAGGGAAATGCACTGATGCAGCTGGCGGATCATCTTGGACTGGAACGGGAACAGACGATGGCGATGGGTGACGGAAGTAATGATATAAGTATGGTTGCGTCTGCCGGCATTGGCGTTGCTATGGCAAACGGTATGGATATAGTTAAGCAGAATGCAGATTATATTACCTTATCAAATGAAGAGGACGGCGTTGCGGCGGCAATTCGGCATTTTTTGCATTTGCCAGCGGAATAAGCAAGCGCATTGATGAACGGGTAAGATAAATTGCCCGGCAGATTATCGTATGCTGCCGCGGCTTTTTTCTTACCTTTTTTGGAATGGATCTGCATTTGGGAAAGGAATGACGAGGAAATGGATATTGTGGAGTTTATGCAGAAACATTGGCTCTCGCTTCTGGTTGGGGCTTATTTAACTGGAATGGCTCTTTATGGGCATTATCGGGGATTTCTGCGGCTGGCGGTATCAATGGCGGCCCTGATTTTATCCCTGGGAGCTGTCCGTGTGGCAATGCCGCCCTTAACCGCTTTATTAAAGGAGCATACAGGGATTCATCAATGGATGCGGGAAAGTATAAAAAAGGCAATTGATTTAGAAGAAATTAGTAGCAATATGAAGCTTCCGGCAGAGCAGAGGTCGATTATCGAAGGAACAGCATTGCCCGATCCTATTAAACAAGTTCTTGTGGAAAATAATAATGAGGAGATTTATCGACTGCTTGGAGTAAATGGTCTGGTTGAATACATAACCGCTTTCCTTGCTGACCGAATTATTAATACGCTGGCCTTTATCCTTTTATTTTTGGGAATTAATGTAGGCTTGCATGTACTGAGCCACATTTTAAATATTATTGCACACCTTCCGTTACTTTATGGATTAAATCAGATTGCGGGAGCTGTTTTGGGCGTGGTGATGGCACTTGTTTACTTTTGGGTTGTCTGCCTGACATTGAATTTATTTGTCAGCACTGCATGGGGAAGCTATCTTTTAAACAATATAGAAAGTGTGCCGTGGATTGCTTATCTGTACCACAGTAATCCGATTTCACGGATGTTTATGAACGTAATTTGGAATCTGCTGTAATTTTTTGTCAGCACCGTATTTGTGTAATTGATGTGTGAATTGATGTGTAATTGATTAATGTGTAATTGATTAAGAATTTTATCTTGACATACACAATAGATAGTGTTATAGTAAAGTTCCGTTGTTTGTTTAAGCGGTGGAGTTTGAGTTTTATTATATTAAAAATCAAACAAAAATTAAATTGAAAATCAAACAAAAAAGTCTTGACAGATGAAAAAGATTGTGATAAGATATAATACGCTGTTGAGAGTAAATGCAGCATACGAAAGAAAAAAATAAAGAAAAATTAAAAAAACTGTTGACAAATTCGAAGAGCTATGATAAGATGAATGAGTTGCTCCTGAAAATCAAAAAGTAAAAATGCTGGAAGATTTAT
>CAJUDX010000010.1 GCA_910584785.1 uncultured Lachnospiraceae bacterium
CGGGATGTGAATTTTAAAATAACGAACTAACGTTTGTTTTTGGAATAGACAAGAGAACAAAAATATGGTATATTAATTTAATCTATTAAGGAAGTTCCTCGCTTCTAAATCGTAAAGATAAAAGTGGTGGATTGGGGGAATTTCTTGTGTCAGGTGAGTTTGGACCTCATTGGACAAGTGGCTGCAGGTTTTTTGATATAATGGATAGATAACAGGGGTAGTTTTTTGTTATTTTTCATTTTTTAGGAGGAATTGAGTATGAATAAAGTAATGATAATTACTGAGGAGAATGTTGAAACAAAATGGATGGAAGGCAGGACGGCGGTGCCGTTTCAGAGAACGGAGAGAAAGCCGGGGCAGCATCCTTATATGGTTACAGCGCTTGACTCTTCCTTGTGGAGTATCTATACTGGGGCTTATGGAGATGTGAGGGATTATCTTTCGATTGTGTTGGGGGAGAGAAAAGAGGCGCCGGAGCGATTAAGGCTCCGCCGTCTTGAACGCGAACCCAAGACAAATTATGAGATTGCTTTTGATGATCTCTGTGAAACCCTGTGGCATCAGATGAGTTTTTATTTGGCTACCTGGCTGGTGTTGCCGTATCTGGCGCAGCTTTTGGAAGGCTGGGAAAAAGAAGAGGATTGGGAATGGTGCCTTCAGGGGATTGTGGCTGCCGGAACCTGTCTGGCTACCGATGTTTTCGGGGACAGGCCAACGGAGGAATCCGTTTATAAGAGTTATGAGAATGCGACTATGGTGATCCGGGCGATAACGATAGATTTTCTGGCATTACATATGGATGTTATTCAGGAGAAAGAAATCTGGAAGAAAAGGGAATTTGCTGCCGCCGTTATGGCAATTCTTGGAGAGCGGAAATTGGCGTATTTATTTTTTCTTGCAGGATGTCAATCCTGTTATGTGGTCTGTCCGGAGTGTGAGAACTGTGATGAGGAAATTGAGTTTGGCTATTGTGAGCCGGATGAGCGGATTAAAGCAGCAAAAGTGCCGGAAAAGTATTGGGATGGAAAAAACTTTGAAGATGTAAGTTTATGGCTGTTTAATCTCTTTGCTTTGTTGGGAGATCGCGAAGGGGAAGAGTATCTTTGTTACTGTTTTGGAACTTATACATGCCCGGAATGTGGAAAGAAGATGCAGGTGCTTGCGGGGATGAAACAGTATTATCTTTCAGAGTAAGGGCAGATGGAAGGAATGGAAACGACAGAATAATATGTAATATTTCAGGAAACTACCGGGGACAGAATGATGAAAAGATCTGCAGATGAAATTAAAAACTGGTGATTGCAGCCAGAGAATCAGTCACCCTTATTTTTGTATAATTTCCTGCAGATACTGCCCTGGTTTAGACGATGCCCTGGCTCTGTGAAAGCGATATTTTTGATACAATGGGGATACTTTGCCCTTTTTGTTTAAACAGCATGATTTTGTTTGTTCCAGTGATTGGTTTTAACAAGATTGTAACTATCGGAATCACGGCGGTCTATGGCTGGGTTTTAGTGGGATGAATGATCTAAGTTCCTTATTTTATAATAAAAAACCTTTCAGTGGAAGTTATGGGGCTATTTTCATTTGATAATTAACACATAGTAATAAGAATTAGGTCAGGTTTTTTGCCCAAAATATCTTCAAGATTAATTCATCGAATTTTTGGTTAATCAGGTTTCATTTTTTCATGTAGAAAATGCATAAACAACCCGTCTAATCTTATCTTGAAATCTTGAAATTCAAATTTATTGGTCTGAGCAGTCAAATATTGATTTTCTATTCCAGTTTCTAAAATGGCATTTCTATAATTTCTATATTCTTCTTTTATTTATCAAGTTTACTGTACTGGATTTCACCTAGACATCTTTATTTGCCAAGTTTATCATACCGGATTTCACCCAGGAAGAAGCTGTCGCAGCAGCATAGATAAAAGTAGGTTGGGTGCACTTGGAATCCCTGAATTGAATCACTTATTCGGTGATAGACTTTTAAAGTAATCTGCAATAATTCATATCTGAATCAGAATAAGCAAAATTTGACTCTTGCTATAGATGGTAATTTCTGGTTTGGCGGCTACATTTCCCATAAAAAAGCAGGTTAAGAAAAATACAAAAGAAAAACGAGCAAGAAGAATGGTCAGTGTTTATAGTGAAGCCATACTACAGTGAAAGTAGTTCAAATTTTGCCAATCACAATCCGTTTTAGAGAAAGCAAATAAGAGAAAAAGGCAGCTAAAAAGCAAGCATATTGTACAAGACATCGTATCTGTATTAAAAGACAGCATATATGTTGGATTTCAATTGCGCTTTTGGCGGCCTTTTTTGTGATTGAAGTGTTGTTTTTAGTTTACAAAAAGGATAGATATTTTGTATTTTACAAGAATAATAAAACAACTTTATAAAATGCCTGGTTACAAAAAATGGAAAATCAAAAAATGCAAAATGGAAGTTTGCTGAGATTGAAAACAGGTTTTTGATTATGACAGGAAAGGGGAAGTTATGACCAATGTTTATGCCTATATCCGGGTGAGCAGCCGTGAACAAAATGAGGACAGACAGATGACTGCTCTGAAGGAGTTTGTGATTTCAGAAAAAAATATCTTTGTAGACAAACAATCTGGTAAGGATTTTGAACGACCATCGTATAAACGTATGGTGCGGCGGATGAAACGGGATGATTTGCTGTACATAAAGAGTATAGACCGGTTAGGACGAAACTATGAGGAAATTTTGGAGCAATGGCGGGTTCTCACCAAGGAAAAGGGAATTGATATCGTCGTGCTGGATATGCCGCTGTTGGATACCCGGAGAGGGAAAGATTTGATGGGGACATTTTTAGGTGATATTGTCCTTCAGGTACTGTCCTTTGTGGCAGAAAACGAACGGACAAACATCCGACAGCGCCAGGCTGAAGGCATTGCAGCGGCAAAAGCTAAAGGAGTTAAATTTGGACGGCCTGCCCTTCCCTATCCAGAAAATTTCCGGGAGATACATCGTGACTGGAGAAAAAAGAAGATAACACTTCGACAGGCGGCAGAAGCTTGTGGTATGCCAGTGGGAACCTTTTATGCAAAGGCAAGAAAGTTTGAAAACCTCACATAAATAAGGGGAGCGCAAAAGATGTATTAGATGCTTGCCAGAGATCATTGTTTCCGTATAAAAAAAAAAGAAGTACATATACTAACGCCAAAAGAAAGATTAAAGTATACCTTATCGGACGCAGTCCGGCCCTGTCCCGCAGGGACATGAGTTTAGGGGTACTTGGAAAGTATACCAAAGAATGTATTAAGATGTATGTCAGCACCTATGCTACAGAAAGGATGAGAATATAATGCAGAAGGGAAGAGCCAGTATTGCGTTTGCGCACCCGCCTCTTATTTGCGGGGCGGCTTCGGTTGCCGGGAGCAAGGAGGGGGAAGGGCCTCTTGGAAATTTATTTGATATCGTGGAGCAGGACGATAAGCTGGGCAAGAAAAACTGGGAGGAAGCAGAGAGCGAATTGCAGAAAAAGGCAGCAGAACTGGCGATTAAGAAAGCAGGCCTGACAAGGGGGGATATCCGCTATCTATTTGCCGGGGACTTGCTGGGGCAGCTGATTGCCACCTCTTTTGGCTTGATGGAACTGGAAATTCCCCTGTTTGGTCTGTATGGCGCCTGTTCTACGATGGGTGAGGCGATGGCTTTGGGGGCAATGGCGGTGGATGCAGGTTATAGTGATCGATGTCTTTCTCTGGCTTCGAGCCATTTTGCCACGGCAGAGAAGCAGTTTCGTTTTCCGCTGGCTTATGGGAACCAGCGCCCGTATTCGTCTACCTGGACAGCGACGGGCTGCGGGGCTGTGGTTTTGGAGAGCAGCAGGGGGATGGGGAATCCAGGAACTATCGGAGAGAAGGAAAAGCCTGGGGCAGCGGAAAGTGCAAAGCAGAATGTAAAAGGGAAGGTATTGGCGAAGATTTCCGGGATTACAACAGGAAAAATCGTTGATTTTGGCCTGAAAGATTCGATGAATATGGGAGCAGCTATGGCTCCTGCGGCTTTTCATACAATTTGGCAGAATTTTGAGGATTTCGAATGGGATGAGAAGGCGTTTGACCGGATTATTACCGGAGATCTGGGAAAGGTGGGTCAGACCATTTTATGGGATTTTATGGCAAGAAAGGACCATGATCTTTCGCAGGTGCACATGGATTGCGGGATTGAACTCTACGACAGCAAAACGCAGGATACCCATGCAGGGGGAAGTGGCTGCGGCTGCTCTGCCATTGTCCTAAGTTCTTATATTCTGCCTAATATTCAGGCAGGAATCTGGAAGCGGGTACTATTTGTTCCCACGGGAGCGCTTTTATCCACCGTTAGTTATAATGAAGGACAGAGCGTGCCGGGAATTGCCCATGGTGTAATTCTTGAGCATGTGGAGGATGAGGAGTTTGCGCGTGGGGTAAAGGCATTAGGGGATTGATGCGGCAAGGATTAGCTGCCGAAAAATAGAATAAAAATGAATAACGGACAGGAGAAAAGCAGATGGATTATGTGAAAGCGTTTTTGATTGGAGGGCTTATCTGTGCAGTGGTGCAGATTTTACTGGATAAGACGAAGCTGATGCCGGGCAGGGTGATGGTGCTTTTGGTGGTATCCGGATGTGTTTTGGGCGCCCTGGGTCTTTACCAGCCTTTTTTGGACTGGGCAGGTGCAGGAGCCTCCGTACCTCTTTTAGGTTTTGGCAATACCCTGTGGAAAGGGGTAGCGGAAGGGGTGGGAAAAGAAGGATTTTTAGGGATTTTTAAGGGCGGATTAACAGCAAGTTCTGCAGGAATTGCTGCAGCCCTGGTGTTTGGCTATCTTGGATCAGTTTTATTTAAACCAAAGATGAAAGGGTAATATTGACGCCTGAAGGAATTTAACCTATCCGAGAAGTCCGAGATTCACGCCCCGGAAGAAATAAATAGAAAATCCAGAGAAAAGCCATGGTAAAAGTCTCCGGCACAGCAGATAGAGCCGGGGACTTTTTATCTGATAATAGGGTAAAGCGGAGATGATTGGTTAGAATGCGCCTGATTGGACAGGACGCAGGTTTTATTTTATCATTTATACGTTGATAAGGTTGATGCCAGCCAGTCCTTAGATAATTCGGGAAAAGGAATAACCGGAGGCTGAGGAGTACAGTGCGGGCCAATGATTTTTTCCATCCATACCATATTGTACCAGCGGTTAAATTTATATCCGCATTGATGAAATTCGCCGACCCAGGTATAGCCAAGGTGCTGGTGGAAGTTTACGCTGTTTTTGGTCAGGTATTCATCTTCAGTTTCGGGATAACCAATGCAGGCATTAAGATTAAGGATGTTTTGTGCCTGAGAAATTTTTTCTAATGCGGTATAAAGTTTTTTGCCAATTCCCATTTTTGTTCGGTTTTCTCTGATATAGATGGTGGTTTCTGCTGCCCATGTGTAGGCAGCCCGACCAACAAAGGGGCCGGTGTAGGCATAGCCGACGATTTCCCCCTGATATTCGGCAGCCAGATAAGGGTATTTTTTCAGGGTATGCTTGATTCGTTCGGTAAATTCCTCCAGACTTGGAACTTCATATTCAAAGGTGATAACCGTATGGGTTACATAGGGGGCATAAATTGCCAGCAGTTGTTGGGCATCATCAGGTGAGACAATGCGGATAGTGATGTCATTATCATTTATGGTTTCTGTAGCTGCAGTATCTTTACTTATCATTGGTTTTTCTTCCTTTCTGCTGCAATTGTTTGTTATCTGCCAAGCAAGGGGCAGATTTGCCCGATCATTGTCTTATATTGTCAAGTGCAAAGTGCTGCTGATTCCACTATAGCACACAGAAGAAAAAAAGAGAAGCACGTATCTGCCAGATGGTATTTGCTCCATCATACATTTTACGTGCTTTTCTCATTCAATTATTCCTGTCCTTCCTTTACAATATCCTCTAATACCTGGATTAAATCATGGATGGTGCAAATCTGAACATTCCGAGCCAGTATTTGATTTTTCAGGCCTTCGGAAAGAACATCGAATTTTGGACGGACAGATGAAGAAATATAGGACATTGTTCATCACCTCAGGTATAGTATGCCCCAAATGGATTACATTATTAAAACGGCCATGGATTTTTCCTGTGTCTTGACGTGCGGGGATTTCCTGGGCGTGTGGGAGGATGAGGTTTTGGTGGTGGCCCCGGAGGAATCGGTGGTCTTGGAGATGGTCCAGGGCGGAAAGGAGGCCTTGGCGGTCCGGGAGGAGGTCCAGGGCGGAAAAGTGGCCTTGGCGGTCCGGGAGGAGGTCCAGGGCGAAAAGGAGGCCTTGGCGGTCCGGGAGGAGGTTCAGGGTGGAAAGGTGGTCTTGGCGGTCCGGGAGGAGGCCCAGGGTGGAAGGGCGGTCCTGGTGGTCCGGGAGGGCCAGGTGGTGGGGGAGGAGGGGGAAGTTTCAGGGAGCAGGCACTGTATATGCCACAGGGCTGTTGCCATTGTGATTGGAAGATTCGATCCGACATGGAAAAATCCTTTTTGTTTTATGATATGCGGGGGAGAGAAGTCTGGTTCTGAATAATGTGCAGAAGTTCCTGTAAAAGGGTCTGAGAAATGTGTAAAGGTTCCTCTAAAAAGGGAGGAAGCCGGCAGAAGTATAACTGCCGGCTGAATATTATGAAAAAAAGTTTATAAGCATTTGCTCTTTACATGATATAGTATAGAAAGAATTTATGGAGAAAATTTGAGGGATTTGTAACAATTATGTGAACTTTTATCTTAAAATATGAACACAGAAGAAGGAGAAAGAAGAATAAAAAAGAAAAAATGAACCGGACAGGATTTTAATGGCTCTTATGTTATAGATGCATCAAAAAAGGAAAGGAAGCAGGTTATGGAAGAAGAGATGAAGGCTTTCGTAAAAGCGATGATGGCAGGCGACGAAAGGGCATTTGATGAAATTTACCATTCCTATTCCAAAAAGCTGTACCGTATGGCGTATTTTATTACCGGAAATCATAGTGATAGTGAGGATGTTTTGCAGGAAACCTTTGTAAAATGTTATCTGCATCGGGGAAGTTTAAAGAATCCTGAGCGGTTTGAATCATGGATTTATCAGATTCTTGTTCGGACAGCCTGGAAATTAGAAAAGAGGAAGAAAAGGGCTGGGGAAATATCTTATGAAGGGGTATTAGAGCAGGAGGATGCTTCCGGCGCAAGGGCAGCCAGGCAGCTTTGTGAGGATTTCTCCGCGCCTAATCCTCTGGAAGTTTTTTTGCAGAAGGAATCGCAGACAGAGATCGGGCAGATGGTAAAGCAGTTGGATATTAAGTACAGGACGGTGGTTATGCTGTATTATTATAATGGATTGGGAGTTAAGGAAATTGCCCAGATTATGGGGATTTTTGAGGGAACTGTAAAATCCAGGCTCAGTAAGGCCAGAAGTCTTTTACATCGGAAGCTGGAAAACCAAATGGACACAAATCAGGAAGGACGGCAGAATCATCAGGTAAAGGGGGCAGTATTATGAACATCGGATGGGAAGAAGAACTGAGAAAGAATCTGGTGGCAGAAATTACCGCTTTGGATTTTCCGGCAGAAACAGAGGAAAGGATTCGAACAGAGATTCATCGTCAAATCAGGAAAAGGAGAATGGTTATGAAATTGAACAGAAAGCATACAGGAGTTGTTTTGGCAGCGGCATTAATTCTGGTTGGAGCAGTTACTGCGATTGGAGCAGGAAAAGTGGCGTTTTACAGCAGCGGACATTCGGTTAATGATGAGATTACCGACATTCATGCGCTGGAGGAAAGGGCTAAGGGAGAGCTTGGCAAGAGCATTTATTGTCCGGAAACTCTGGCGGACGGTGTTAGCTTTTCCCGTGGTATTGTGATGGATGTCGATGCATGGGACGAGGAGAATAATAAAGTGGGTACTTTCCCGGAAATGTGTGCTTATTACCAGGACGGGGCAGGCGGAAGATTTAATTTGTCGATCAGCCGACCAATTGAGGCATCGGTTTATGAGAAAAAGGATCAGGTAGAAGTTTATCAGGATATCCAGCTTTATGGGGCAGTTGATCAGTATCTTTTCCTGCCGCCGGAGGAAAAGCCAAGTGCAGAGGATGAACAGCTGGAGGCCGCAGGAGAGTTATTTATCAGCTATGGTTCAAGCGAGGTGGAACGAAAGACCTTTACCAGTGTATCTTGGGACAGAGGAGAACTTCATTATTTGTTACACACCTATGAGGATATTTCACTGAATCAATTAATGGAATGGGCAAAACAGATTGTTGACCATGAAATAAAATAAAATCAAGCAGAATCAATGGTTTGAAATCGTTTAACGAATAAAAAACAGACCTTGCACGATGATGGTTTCACGGGTGCAGGGTCTGTTTTTTGTGTTGGACAAATGGTTTGGGAAAAGTGAAAAGCATTCCCTTTATTTCGGGTATATAAAGGATAAAAACCACCTGCAGGAAGAATTAAGGATGTTAGTGCCTTATAAAAATTGATCCTTATCCGAAGAAATATACACGGCGATATCTTCTACCTTACAGTTTAAAACCCGGCATAAGTCGTTCATCGTTGTTGTGGTAATAGCCTGGTTTTTTCTTAATCGGTCGATGGTGGAGCTTGAAATATGGTGTTTGTTGATTAAGGTGTAGGTAGATTCATTGGAATTTTTCAACGTTTTCCAAAAGGGGTCATAATAAATCATAAGAATTGCTTGTCCTCCTGTAAAAATGGGGATAAAATGGAAATATACGTACTATCCTTATTTTAGGAGATGGTCACATAGTTGACTATAGTCGTTAAGCCAACTATAATTGTAATCGAAAACGAAAGAGGTGGCATTATGAAAAATTGGAAAAGTAGAGGACAAGTAAAAGATAAGGGGTGGAATGAAGCGATAAATAAAGAATTAGAGGCGGTAGATGAAGAAGCAGCTAAGGAAGTTAGCCAAGATGCGATAGCACGTGTGGTAAGTTTTATGCGTGAAGATGACGAGACATTTTTTCGCCGGAGTGTTCAGGGGCTAAGTTTGTCAGAAATTGAAGAGTTTTTAAAAGCATGTCCTGAGTTTCGTCCGTTTTGGAATCAGGACAAAAATGGGTGCTGAAAAATGGGTGTTTTGTCTGCCAGTTGATGTTTATCGCGAATAGGCGGCGTCTGCATGCGGTTGAGGTGATTCATGAGCAACATGCTGAACGCCGCCGGTAAAGTGTGATTTGACGATAGTGGCTATGATGATTGTTATTGGATGATAATATTGACAGTTAAGTGCGATTTGATATGTTTAGATGGATGTTATCGTTCTGTTCGTATTGGATGATTCAGGAAATCTTCATAGGCTAAGCGAATACCGTCGTTTAGTTCAGTTTGGTAATGCCATCCGAGGCGGCTGAGTTTGGAAATATCCAAAAGCTTTCGCGGGGTTCCGTCAGGCTTGGCGGTGTCCCAGGAAATTTTTCCGGTATAGCCTACTGTTTTGGCGACCAGCGTGGTCAGTTCGCGGATGGTCAGTTCTTTTCCTGTGCCAATATTTACTGTTTCATTGCCCGAATAGGTGTTCATTAAAAAAATACAGGCATCAGCCAGGTCGTCCACATAGAGAAATTCCCGAAGGGGTGTTCCTGTTCCCCAGCAGCTTACCTCATCAAGTCCGGCTGTTTTGGCTTCATGGAAACGGCGGATAAGGGCGGGAAGGACGTGGCTGTGGGTCGGGTGATAGTTGTCATTTGGACCATAGAGATTCGTTGGCATGGCAGAGATAAAGTCTGTTTTATACTGACGGTTTAAATATTCACAATATTTCAGGCCGGAAATCTTTGCCAGGGCATAGGCTTCGTTTGTGGTTTCAAGTGCTGAGGTCAGCAGGCAGCTTTCCGGCATGGGCTGCGGGGCCATCCGCGGATAGATGCAGGAGGAGCCTAAAAATAAAAGTTTTTTACAATGATGCTGCCAGGCTGCGTGGATAACATTCATTTCCAGCAGGATATTGTCATACATAAAGTCAGCAAGAGCCTCCTGGTTTGCCATAATTCCGCCCACCTTAGCAGCAGCCAGGAATACATAGTCTGGTTTTTCACTGGCAAAAAAATCTTCAACCTCCTGCTGACGGCAGAGGTCTAATTCCTGATGGGTCCGGGTAAGTATATGGCGGTATCCCTGTTTGATTAAGGCGCGCACAATGGCGGACCCCACCATTCCCCGATGCCCTGCTACATAAATTTTTGCGTCTTTTTCCATGTTATTTCCTTCTTTATTCTTATTCAATATGTTTCCTCTGGGTTCTTATTCAATATGTTTGCTCTTTGTTCTTAATCCAATATGTTTGCTCTTTGTTCTTAATCCAATATGTTCTCTCTGGGTTCTTAATTCAACACTTTCCTTTTTTGTTCTTATCCAAACATTTTTTTATTTCTTGTGTTGTCTTTTCCTTGTTATCAATGGATTTTTTTCTGTTTAGCTTCTTTTACTGCCAGTTTTCGGTCGTGGAGGGCCATAATGGAAATGAGTTTTTCATAGCTGGTTTTTTGCGGATTCCAGCCCAAAATGGTTTTTGCGCGGGTTGGATCGCCTAAAAGGGTGGTTACATCGGTGGGGCGGAAGTACCTGGGATTTACACAGACCATCAGCTTTCCCGTGGCTTTATCGATTCCCTTTTCTTCTGTTCCCTGGCCTTCCCAGGAAAGCTCGATACCGTTGACTAGGAAGGCTTTTTCGGTAAAATCCCGAACTGTATGCTGTTCACCTGTGGCGATAACAAAGTCTTTGGGTTGGCTGTGCTGAAGCATAAGCCACATACATTCAACGTAATCTTTAGCATAGCCCCAATCGCGCAGGGAGTCAAGATTTCCCAGTTCCAGGTGATCTTGAAGCCCTTCGGCAATCCTGCCGGCAGCCAGGGTGATTTTCCGGGTAACAAAATTTTCTCCGCGCCGCTCAGATTCATGGTTAAATAAAATACCATTGACCGCAAACATGTTGTAGGCCTCCCGGTATTCCCTGGTTATCCAAAAGCCGTACTGTTTGGCAACGGCGTAGGGGCTGTAGGGATGGAAGGGGGTTTCTTCATTCTGCGGAATTTGTTCTACCTTTCCATAAAGTTCAGAGGTGGAAGCCTGGTAAATTCTTGTTTTCTTTTCCAGTCCCAGAATACGCACTGCTTCTAAAATACGCAGAACGCCGATCGCATCCACTTCGCCCGAATATTCTGGTACATCAAAGGAAACCTGTACATGGGACTGAGCAGCCAGATTATAGATTTCATCCGGTTGTACGGTCGAAATAATGCGGATTAATGAGGAAGAGTCTGTTAAATCCCCGTCATGCAGCCGGATGGACTGGTTGACCAGGAGGTGATCGATACGGCCTGTGTTGGAAATCGAGGCGCGGCGGATGATGCCATGAACCTTATATCCCTTTTCCAGTAATAATTCTGCCAGAAAAGAACCATCTTGTCCAGTAATTCCGGTAATTAATGCTGTTTTCATTATTTCCTCCATTCTATGTGCTCGTGTAGTTCACCTTTTTACTATAAACGTTCACCGCCGATTAGGCGGTTTAAGTTCAGGTATTCCAAGTGCGCCCAACAGACGTTTATTTATGGTGGTACGACCACTTGTGGGCGCATGAAGGTTTAGAGATTTGCCTGTTGCTGTGAACAGTAACGTGCTTTATGCGTTTTTATTCGTAGTTTATCTTTTTCCAAGATTGTAACGGAAAGGGAAGGAGGAGGAAAGTGAGAATATTGAGAAGATATAGCATTATATTGACTTTAAGAAAAGGGTTTTTTGTCGAATATTTGTCGAATCAGGTGAGAATACGTTGACTTTTGTCAGATGTCACCCTATAATAAGTTTGATAAGTGGTTTTAAATACTACATTTTAGAATGAAAATAAACAGGATTTAGAACACAAAACCTTACGGGCAGAGACTAAAGAAAGTAAAAAAGAAAAGAAAAAGGAGCAACACAGCTATGGTGCAGATTATTACAGACTCTTCCAGCCTCTACACAAAAGAAGAAGGAATAAAGGCAGGCATTGTGCCCATTCCTCTTTTTGTCAATATTGGTGATAAAAATTTTCGGGATTTGGAGATTCCTGTGGAGGAATTTATAGCAGATATCGGGACAGGAAAGATTCCCTTTTCTTCACAGCCCCCCTTGGGCGAGGTGGTGGAGGCCTATGAGCAGTATCAGGGGAAGGACATAATCAATATTTCTTTGGCGGATGGGCTGTCCGGTACCTATCAGACCGCAGTCAGTGCAAGAGAAATGGTGGAAAATAAGGAAGAGATTACCGTTATTAATTCCCGGACACTTTGCGGGCCGCACCGCTATCTGGTGGAATGTGCCGCAGCTATGGCCCTGGAGAATCGGACGAAGGAAGAGATTCTTGCCATGCTTGAGGAGAAAATGAAATATACAAAATCCTATCTGATTCCCCAGGATTTCGATTATCTGCGGCGGGGCGGACGCTTGTCGCCCACGGTGGCCTTTGTCGGATCACTGCTGAATTTAAAACCCATTTTAATCCTGAATAAAGAGGGTAAAAGCCTGGATAAGTTTGGCATGGGACGGACAATGAAGGGTGCAGTTCAGGCAGTGTTCCGCCAGATGAAAAGCGAACAGGTGGGAGAGAAGGATATTCTATATATTGTCCACGGCGATGCTCTGGAAGATGCTCTGCAGATTGAGGCAATGGCTAAGGAGGAATTTCCTGGCATGGAGATTCGGGTTCATCTCCTCAGCCATGTCTTTATTACGCACGGAGGCCCAGGGTGTATTGCTCTGCAGCATATTCGAAGATAAAAAAGGAAAACTAAAAAAGGTTAAGGCACTCCACGATGTTATTGCGTCAGGGAATGCTTTTGTTGGTCATCCATTCAGTTCAGCCCTCGATGTCTCTTTATTCGGTGCAGGTCAGGGAATGTTTCTGCTTGTCATCAATGCGGATATCTTTCCCCATCTGTACTTCAATCATCTGTAGTTCTGTCCGGGCAATAACCGTGTGGCGGCATCCAGCCGGCATTGTGATTACACTTCCCGGCTGGATGGGCTGCACTTTTTCATCAAGGAT
Source organism: uncultured Lachnospiraceae bacterium (assembly GCA_910584785.1). Lineage (GTDB taxonomy): Bacteria > Bacillota > Clostridia > Lachnospirales > Lachnospiraceae > Caccovicinus. The sequence continues at coordinate 13,077 of CAJUDX010000010.1, forward strand.
TGCCTTTCCCGTACCGGAGATTACTGTCCACACTTCGTCTCTTCGTTCATGGCTGTGATAGTTCATCTGATGTCCCGGATTTAAAGTAACTTTTATGGTGATGCTGTTTTCACCCACATCGATTACTTTAAAACTCCCCCAGGATTTTTCAGCAAACCGAACTGTCTGACTGAACTGATCCACAAAGGGCTTGATATAACTGGACTGCTCCTTGTCGGAGACTAAGATTCCTTCAGGGCTTGCCGAAACCACGATGTTTTTTAATCCCATACACAAGACCGGCACATCTAATTCATTGACCACATGGACATTTTTACAATTTTCATTCAGAATAGCTTTTCCGACCACCGGTTCGGTCATTACCTCGGTAAGTGTATTCCAGGTTCCTAAATCTTTCCATTCTCCAGAAAAACGCATGACCTGAATTTTTGTTTCCTTTTCAACGACAGCATAATCAAAACTGATTTTGGGCAGGGAAGAATAGTTTTGATAAAGATCGCAGTAGTCAGTAAAGGCGATAAGTTCATGTGCCTTTTCCAGCAGATAGCCCAGGCGGAAGGCAAATACACCGCCATTCCACAGAGCTCCCTTTTGGATATAGGCCTGGGCGGAGAGAAGGTCGGGTTTTTCCTTAAAGGTATGTACTTTGCTGACCGGATCGCTCGTTTCAGGGAGGATATAGCCGTATTTTTCACTGGGATAGGTGGGTTCAATGCCCATTAGGGTAAGATTGGCCCTGCTCTGTTCTGCCAGTGCATCCAGCTGCTTTAAGGCATGAAAGTAGCTTGTTTCGACGTAAGGGTCCACCGGGCAGACGACGATGGGTTCATTTTTTTTAATCTCTTTGTTATCATGGAGGTAGGAGGAAGCCAGGGCAATGGCGGGGAAGGTGTCCCTGCGGCACGGCTCTACACAGATGTTGACCTGGTTTCCCAGCTGATTGCGGATAGAGGAAACCTGGCTTTTGGCAGTGGCAATGGTAATGGAAGCGGTTGGATCTACCGAGCGAATCTGCTGGTAAATCCGCTGAACCATGGAGATGTACTGCTGGTCGTCCGTTTTAAAAAGCTTTATGAATTGTTTGGAGCGGACGTCATTGGAAAGAGGCCATAAGCGTTTTCCTGAGCCGCCGGAGAGTAAAATAATGTTCATGTTATCCTCGATTCGTTTGATAGATGTTCACCGCTGAATCGGTGATTGGTGCCAAGTCTGTTCTTTGATGTGGTGTTATGTTGATTGTAACTGGCAGGAAGAGATTGGTTAAGTGAAGATATTGGGGAAAAGTAGCATTATCTTGACTTTTATGATATACTTTTTTGAAAGGATTCTTTGATGTTCTGTGGTAGTAAAAAAGTATATTTTTCGAAAAGTATATTTATGAGGAAGGAAAGGGAGGATGGAAATGGATGGTTCTCTGTTTCAGGGAGATGTTGTCGAATCAAAGAGAATTTTGTATACACCGTCCAGGTTTGCACGGACGAATTTAATTCATTTGCAGGAAATTGGTGAACTAAAAGCAAAGCAGCCGCACACCAGCTGTCGGGAGAATATGCCCTCATTTTTATTTTTTATTGTTTGTTCCGGTTCGGGATATTTAGTCTATGGGGATCAGTCGTATGTGCTGAAGGCAGGAGATTGCGTATTTCTTGATTGTAAAAAGGCCTATGCCCATTCGACGGCAGAAGATTTATGGAGTCTTAAATGGGTGCATTTTTATGGGCCGAATGTAAAGAATATTTATGATAAATATGTGGAGCGGGGGGGACTGCCCTTTTTTTGTCCAAAGCACAGGGACGCATTTGAGGTACTTTTGGGAGAAATTTATGAGTCGGCGGAGTCAGCGGCTTATCTTCGGGATATGAAAATTATGGAGAAGCTTACGTCACTTTTGGTTCTGCTAATGGAGGAGAGCTGGCACCCGGAAAATCGGAAGGAGGCTTCAAAAAAGCAAAATTTGCAGGAAGTAAAGGAATATCTGGATCAGCATTATAGGGAGAATATTTCTTTGGATCGGCTGGCAGAACAGTTTTTTATTAATAAGTTTTATCTGACAAGGATTTTTAAGGAACAGTTTGGCGTGTCGGTGAACAGCTATTTGCTTGAGGTGAGGATTACTCATGCAAAACACCTGCTGCGGTTTACTGATCTGACGGTGGAGGCCGTGGGGGCAGAGTGCGGGATGAGGGATGCCAATTATTTTTCCCGCGTGTTTAAAAAGCTTGAGGGAATGTCTCCGGGGGAATTTCGAAAGATGTGGTAAGTAAGGGGTGGCAGTGGTACACGGGTGTGAAGGTGTAAAAGGTATTGGTTTTTGGCGGTGCATGGGTGTGAGGTGCAAAGGATATTGGTTTTTGACGGTGAGAGGGCGTGAAGCTTTGGTAGAGGATACTTGTCCGTCACAGGGTGAATGGAGAGACAGGAAGAAGGGAAAGCCGGAGGATAAAGAAAATAAAAGTGTAAAAGCACAGGAAAAGCCGACAGCGCATAAGTTATAATTAAGTATATGCAGTCAGGTGGCTTTCGTTGAAAACTTTTCCCAAACCGTTATCCGCAAGTGAAGAAAAGGAATATCTGGAACGCTGCAAAGAGGGTGACGAGGAAGCAAAAAATATTTTGATTCTGCGGAATATGCGCCTAGTCGCCCATGTGGTTAAAAAGTATCAGAGCGCCGACTATGATATGGAGGATTTGATCAGTGTGGGAAGCATTGGACTGATCAAGGCAATTAACACCTTTAATATAGATAAGGGTTCCCGTTTGGCAACCTATGCAGCAAAATGTGTGGAAAATGAAATTCTTATGCTCCTTCGGGCAGGGAAAAAGTACAGCAGGGAGGTTTCTCTTTTTGAACCTATTGGAGTGGATAAGGATGGAGAAACTGTAAGTCTGGTAGATGTGATTGAAATGGATAATCGTGAGACAATCGAGGATATTATTTTTGAGCAGGATGTGCGGGATTTGTATGCATCCTATGAAAAATGCCTGAAGGGAACGGAAAAAGCCGTGGTGGGAATGCGCTATGGGCTGTACGGGAAGAAGGAGCACACACAGAGAGAGATTGCTCAAATGTTGGGGATTTCCCGTTCCTATGTATCCCGTATAGAAAAAAAGGCTCTGGGGAAACTGAGGAAGGAGATGGAGCAGGTTTAAGAGGCGATTAGGGGTGAGAAGTCGTTTGTGGGACGGGGTTGGCTGCAGCTGTTTATTTTAGAGTCGGCTGCAGCTGCTTATTTTGGAGATGGTTGGGCTGGCTCTTTTCCCTGGTATGCAGGAATAATTTATGATTTCGAAAAAATTATCTTATTTTTTAAACAAATTTGCATTGAATTTCCATGCATAGTTTTGTATGATAGTAAATAAAGGTAGAAGCTAAAAGCAATCCATGGTTTCCATCGCAATTAACATTTTGTTTAAGGAGGATTTGCAAATGTCAATTTTAGTTGCTGGCGGCGCCGGGTATATCGGCAGCCATACCTGTGTGGAACTTTTGAATGCAGGGTACGAGGTTGTTGTTGTGGATAATCTGTATAATTCCTGTGAAGAGGCGTTAAAGAGAGTGGAGAAAATTACAGGAAAGACAGTGACCTTTTATCAGGTTGATTTACTGGACAAGCCTGCTCTGGATCAGGTTTTTGACAAAGAAAGTATTGATTCGGTCATTAATTTTGCCGGATTAAAGGCGGTGGGCGAGTCGGTAAGAAAGCCGTTGGAATATTATCATAATAATATTACCGGAACGCTGAATCTCTGCGATGTGATGCGTAATCATGGCATAAAGAATATTATTTTCAGCTCTTCGGCTACGGTTTACGGTGATCCGGCATTTGTTCCGATTACGGAAGAGTGTCCCAAGGGTCAGATTACTAATCCTTACGGACAGACCAAAGGGATGCTGGAGCAGATTTTAACTGACCTTCATGTGGCAGATCCGGAGTGGAATGTTGTGCTGCTCCGCTATTTTAATCCGATTGGCGCGCATGAGAGCGGGACGATTGGGGAAGATCCCAAGGGGATTCCCAATAATCTGGTGCCTTATATTGCCCAGGTGGCCGTCGGTAAGCTGGATAAGTTAGGCGTGTTTGGCAATGATTACCCCACGCATGACGGTACAGGAGTAAGGGATTATATTCATGTGGTGGATTTGGCGAAGGGCCATGTAAAGGCATTGAAGAAGCTGGCACCAGGCAGCGGAGTAAGTATTTATAATTTAGGTACAGGAATTGGCTATAGTGTATTGGATGTGCTTCATGCCTATGAAAAAGCCTGTCAAAAAACCCTGCCGTATGAAATTAAGGAAAGACGTGCGGGAGATATCGCCACCTGCTACTGTGATGCATCAAAGGCAAAGAATGAGCTTGGATGGGTTGCTGAGAAGGGAATCGAAGAGATGTGTGCCGATTCCTGGAGGTGGCAGTCCTCTAATCCTGACGGATATCGTTAAAATACTGTACAGAAAAATACAAACAAATGTTCGAAATATATTGAAATCGTAAATAAGTTGTGATAAAATAAGGTGGAACGAATGTTCTGCCTTATTTTTTGGCAGAGGAAAGGATGAGATATGCTGATTCAGGAGGATTTAAGTTTGCAGGAGAAGTTAAAGATATTAACTGCAGCTGCTAAGTATGATGTGTCCTGTACCTCCAGCGGAGTTGAGAGAAAGGGGAAGGCGGGAAGTATGGGAAGTGCGTCAGAGATGGGGATTTGCCATAGTTTTTCGGCGGATGGACGGTGTATTTCTCTGCTGAAAATATTGTTTACGAATCAGTGTATTTATGACTGTAAGTATTGTATTAACCGATGTTCGAATGATGTGGTGCGCACTTCGTTTACACCGGAAGAGATTTGTCGGCTGACGATGGAGTTTTACTGCCGTAATTATATTGAAGGTTTGTTTTTAAGCTCGGGGATTCTATTTAGTGCAGATTATACGATGGAGTTATTGGTAAAGACACTTTCGCTTTTGAGGAAAACGATGGGGTTTGGCGGTTATATCCATGTAAAGGCAATTCCCGGAGCAGATCCGTCGCTGATTGAAGAGGCAGGATTTCTGGCTGACCGGATGAGTGTGAATCTGGAGCTTCCCACGGCGGAAGGCCTTAGAAACCTTGCGCCGGGGAAGAGCAGAGATAAGATTTTAACGCCGATGCGTCAGATTCAGCAGGGAATTGCCGGGCAGATGCTAAGAGAGGGGATGGCGATCCCGGATTACCATGAGAAGAGAGGTCATATTGAAGAAAGGGGAGGGAGAGAAGAACCGTCAGTACATGATACGGAAAAACATGTAATCCAGAGCGGAGCAGGGAAGGACAGTAAGAAGGGGAGCGGGCCGAAACAAGTGCTGGGGCGTTCACGGTATGGGAATTTTGGGATTCGCCAGGCGTCGAATAAGAGGGATTATTTTGTGCCAGCAGGACAGTCTACACAGATGATCGTGGGAGCGACGCCGGAAAGTGATTATCAGATGCTTATGGTGGCAGAGGCCTTATATCAGAAGTTTGGGCTTAAGCGGATATTTTATTCGGCCTATGTTTCTGTCAATGAGGACAGTGCACTCCCGGTATTGCCCGACGGGCCGCCGCTGCTTCGGGAGCACAGGCTGTATCAGGCGGACTGGCTGATGCGTTACTATGGGTTTGATGCAGGAGAGCTTTTGTCGGAGCGTCAGCCGAATTTTAATGTTTTTCTGGACCCCAAGTGCGACTGGGCCCTGCGTCACCTGGAGCATTTCCCGGTGGAGGTGAATCAGGCCGATTATACGATGCTGCTTCGTGTTCCGGGGATGGGGATAAAGTCGGTAAAGCGCATTGTTGCGGCGAGAAAGTCGGCTGTGCTGACGTTTGCCGATTTAAAAAAGATGGGAGTCGTGATGAAGCGGGCGCAGTATTTTATTACCTGTTCGGGCAGACTGCTTTATCCAATTAAAATAGAACAGGATTATATTACCAGTCAGCTTTTGGGGGATGAGAGAAGGCGGGCATGGGATATTGAACATAAAGACTGTTACAGGCAGCTCTCGCTGTTTGATGATATGAAGATGCCCTGCCCCTGATAAAGGATGGGGCTGAATCAACATAAAAACAGGAAACATAAGGAAAAAAAGATTGATTATCCATAGGGACTGGGCTATAATAACAGGAAAGGATAAGGGAATGACGGTATATGTATGTGAAGGCTCATTTGAGGGAATCTTATGTGGTGTGTATGATGCCTGGATGAGCCGAAAAGGGCATGAAAATGTGCGGCTGGAGCTTGAAAACAGCGGGGATATGGAGTTGTTTTGCAGTTATGAACCAGTGGCGTTGTGTCAGGAAAAAGCCAAAAAGGTTATTTCGGCGATTCACAAACGGTTATCGGAGTTTGTGTATGAGCAGGTTTATCTTGCTTCATTAAGCCATAAACCGGAACGGGCAGATCGAATTTATCGTTTTTTAGTGGATGCCTTCCGCTATGGAGATGCCGTGCTTAAGATGTTTCATCTTTCTTCTGTATTTGACCTGTTTGCGCTTTGCCGGTTTGTGGAGCATGAAAGCCATCAGCTGACAGGTTTTCTTCGTTTTTCGCGGACGGAGCAGGGACTTCTTATCAGCAGGATTGGGCCTGAAAGTGATGTGGTGGCTTTACTGGCAGTGCATTTTGCCGATCGCCTGCCCTCGGAAAACTGGATGATTTACGATGAGCACAGGAAGAAGGCTGTGGTGCATCCGGCAGATAAGGACTGGTTTATCCTGCAGGAGGATGAGGGGAACTGGATAAAGGAATTAGAGTGGAAGACGGACGAGGAAGAATATGCTGCCCTGTGGAAGATTTTTCATCAGACCGTTGCCATTTCTGAGCGGGTGAATCTGGTCTGCCAGCGTAGTCTTCTTCCCCTGCGTTACCGGGGCTACATGACAGAGTTTATGGGGAAGTGATCGTTGGGGCGATTTCCCTTTTATCCCTGACCGGATAATATTTAAGCAGACGGGCAGGAAAACAGGAAAAATAGACAGGAAAGCGAGGTAAACATGATGCCTCAAAAAGAAGTTTTTTATTTACCTTCCAGTGACGGGAAATCCAGGCTGTTTTGTGTCTGCTGGAAACCGGACGGGGAGATAAAGATGGTTCTTCAGGTTATTCATGGGATGATTGAACACACCGGTTTTTATGAAGATTTCGCACTTTTTCTTGCCAGACAGGGAATTGCGGTGGTAGGGCATGATCACCTGGGACATGGCAGAACGGCAAAGGAGCCAGAAGATTTGGGCTTTTTTTCCGGGAAGAAGGGATACCGCTGTTTGATTAAGGACATTCATCGAGTGCGGAGATATATCACCAGGCGATGGGAGAATATTCCTCAGTTTGTGCTGGGGCACAGTATGGGATCGTTTCTTCTTCGCCGTTATCTGACCCTGTTTGGCGAAGGGATGGAAGGGGCAGTGCTGATGGGAACGGGAAATCCGCCGAATGTCCTGGTTAAGTTTGGCCTTATCCTGGCATCGGCGGCTTCCGTCTGTCTTGGCGCAGACTATCGGAGCGAGAGGATAAATACTTTGTTTCGCCAGGCGATGAACCGGAAGTTTCGTCCGGTAAGGACATCGATGGACTGGCTTACCCTGGATGAGCGGCAGGTTGATCGGTTTTTGGCAGATGAGCAGTGTCAGATGTTGTTTAGCTGTTCGGCTTATCGTGATTTGCTGCAGATGGTGAATGACAGTGAACATAGGTCTTTGATGCGAAGGATTCCCAAAAGCCTCCCCATTCTTTTAATTTCTGGTCGTGAAGATCCGGTTGGGGAGTTTGGAAAGGGTGTGGATCGGGCATTTGGCAACCTGAAAAAAGCAGGGATAGAGGATGTGGAAATGCTGCTTTATCCCCATTGCCGCCATGAATTAGTGATAGAAAAGAACAGGGAACAGGTGGCAGAGGATATTTTGTTATGGATGGAAGCAAAGGCAAAGAACAAAATTGCGTTTGAAAAATTATAGAAGGGAATTGGAGATAATGGGAAAAATTACAGAACAGCAAGTTGTGTCCATGGCTCCGAATAGTGCAGCTGTGGCAAATGCCAGAAAAATTTCGTCAAAGGGCGGTTTTGTATCTCTGGCAAAGACCGAAGATGATACCTTTTATATGGGAGAGTGCAAGGGAAGCGGAAAAAGTAATTATACGGTTTCCGTTGATTTTATTGAGCCGGAAAATCCGGTGTGCCGGTGCAGCTGTCCAAGCCGGCAGTTCCCCTGCAAGCATGGACTTGCGCTTTTGTTTGAAATTGTACAGGATAAGACGTTTGCCCATTGTGAACTCCCAGAGACTATCCGGGAAAAGCGGGAGAAGAAGGAAAAGAAGGCAGCAAAGGCACTGGAGAGTAAGGAGGGCGGCGAGGAGAAAAAGTCTGGCACAAGGAGTAAAAAAACCAGCCAGGCTGCCCGCATAAAGAAGATGAAAAAGCAGCTGGAGGGCCTTGGCGTGCTGAGAAAGATGGTTGACCGTCTGCTGGAAGCAGGGCTTGGAACCTTAACCGGGCAATCACTAAAGTCTTACCGTGATTTGGCAAAACAGTTTGGCGACTATTATCTCCCCGGTCCGCAGATTTTATTAAGCCGGCTGATTGCGCAGGGTGAGGCTTATCAGAAGGATGGGGATAATGCCCATCATGAAGAGATTATGCAGATTTTAGTCCGTTTAAATGCTTTGATGAAGAAATCAGAGAGTTATTTGACGGAGAAGATAGAAAAAGCGGACGGAGAAGATGATGATAGTGTCCTTTATGAAGAATTGGGCGGAATATGGACGATGGAACGTCTGCAGCAGCTTGGGCAGAGCCGGGAACAGGTGGATTTGCTGCAGCTGGCTTTTTATGTTTATTACGATGATGCCAGAAAAGAATGGATAGATAAGGGCTACTATGTGGATGTAAAGAGCGGGGAAATTGTCACTACGCTGAATTATTGTCCGGTGAAGGCCATGAGCCATGTGAAACGGCAGGATTCCGTTTTTGGCCAGATACATATTCCACAGCTGACCTATTATCCGGGTAAGGTTAATCCAAGGGTGCGCTGGGAGTGGGCGGAATACACACCGCTGCTTCCCGAAACACTTGCCGGTATTCGGGTATTGGCAGAAAAGGATCTTTCGGCGGCTGTCAAGCAGGTGAAAAATGTAATTAAAAATCCTCTGGACCCGGATGAAATGGCAGTGATGATTTTTTATGAGAGGATAGGCATTCTTGAGGGAAACCCAGACCGTTATGTGATGGAAGATGCTTCCGGGAACAGGATAATACTGCATAATGCAGCAGATGGTGAAGATACCCTGGCAGTATTGAAGCTGCTCAGGGAGCCGGAATTATTCAGCCGCCAGGTGCTTTTTGGAAAGCTGTTTTATCATCGTGTGGATAAGCGGATGTATATGCAGCCCTTAAGCCTGATTACAGAAGAAAATGTTGTTCGGCTGGCGTATTAAGGTGGTATAAGAAGAATCAGCAGCGAATGTGCAGCAGAGTAAATGAAGAAAACGGACAATCGTTTGGAGAGGAGCGGTTATTTTGAATTTACAGCCATTTTATGATTTACGGGAGCGCCTTTTGGTGTCGGCGGCGGCAGGGACACAGTTTGTCCAGGAGGATTTCCGGCTAAAGGAAGCAGCGAAAAAGATAGAGGCCTTTGCCAAGGCTTCTCCGGTATTTGCCAAACTAAGTCAGTTATTGGGCGAATTAATCAATGGTGCAAAGGAGAAAAAAGCGGAAGTTCTTTTGGATGTACTTGGGCTTTTGGATGCCTTTTTAACCACACAGGGAATCTGTCAGGCCGAAGGAGAGATTCTTCCTGCAGTTGAAGAAGGGACAGCAGCGCTCCCAGCCAGGCAGAAGGAAATGATTTACCAGGAAATCCCCTACAGCCGTTTACAGCCGATTAAGTGGGCATTGACGGAGACGGGAAGCGGTCGGCAGAATACACTGGAGGAAAGTTATGCGAAAGAGCCGGAATTATTTATGGATTTCCGCATCTGCCCTCTGATGATTCATGCCTTAAGTGATGCTTATGCAGAAATTGCGGATATGGTTTGTGGCTGGCTGATTAAGCTTGGAGAACCGGTAATCCCGCTGTTAAAGGAGGGCTTTCTTCCCAAGGGCAGGAAGGAGATGGTGCGCCGGATTAGGGTAATCAGCGAAATTGCCGGTGCCGGGGAAAATGAATTTTATTGTACCCAGCTTTTGGAGAGTGAAAAAGAAGTAAGAGAAGCACTGATTCGTGCACTGCGTTTTACCCAGGAAAATCAGCCGCTTTTGTTTGATTTGCTTAAGACAGAAAAAGGAAAGATGAAGGCAGTGGTGCAGTGGGTACTGAGCTTTATGGAGGGGGAAGAGGTCGAGCAGTATTGGAAGAAGCGCGCCACAGCAAATCCGGTGGAGACCGCTCAGTTGTTACATTATTCCAGTGCATCCTACGCTCCGTCAGTGGTTGCGAATCTGGTAAGAATGGATGGAGAAGCCTTGCTGAGGGAAGAGGAAGAGCGGGCAAGGATAAAGAAAGAAGAAAAGATTACTAAGGGCGATAAGCAGGAGACAGAAAAACTGAGGCTCCGGGATGATAAGTTCAGGATCTGTATCCGTGCCTGTACGGGAAAGTTGGGTAAAGAAATCGTTGATTTGCTGAAGTGGTCGGCAAATGAACCCCGCCTGAAGCGCTTCCATTTAGAATTTGCTATCATGATGGCAGAGACGATTAAGGAAATGCCGCTTGAGCGTGCGGAGACTAAGGCTTATGCGCGATTGGCGGGAGAACTGTTTGAACAGGTTGGGCGGGACTATGTGCGTCCGGCATTTACTGCCAGTTTATTTATGGCGCCGCCAGAAGAAACGTATGATAAGTTCAGCAAACATATTGAATCGATGGGTTTTGGTATTTTCAGGGTATTGCAGCAGATGCAGTATAGGGAGGATATCGGGTATTTTGTCTATCTGGAGAAAAAGCTTGATGAAAAGGGAGATGCCTATACGGCAGAGAAAATTCGGGTGCTTGAACAGGGACTGGATTTGCGCTGGTATTCGTTGATTATGGAAAACAAGAAGAATTGTCCGAAGGATTACTACCCAGCAGCGGGAACCTCTCTTGTCGGCAGTGATGCTGTGCTTTATCGCCTGTTCCGAGGGGATGTTCCTGATTTGTGCCAGAAGTATGGGGAGTATTTTTACCGTCAGGCTATCGTGGCTGAACCTACGGTGGCCCATGTGGAAATTCTGAAAAAGTGCGGCTGGACGAAATTTAATGGTATTTTGCTTCAGGCGGTGAAGAAAAATAATTGGTCCTATTATCTTCGGGGACTGATGAACATTCTTCCGATGACGAAAGAGCAGCTGATGGAGGAACTGGAACTTATCTTAACGTATGAAAAGGGGCTTTCACAGAAAGGCGCCACAGGAAGGGCAACCATTTCTACAATGAATACAGTGAAAAACTGGCTGGAGACCCTCCGCAATGGCGGGACGTTATATGATTTACTGTAAAAGTTCACCGCCGATTAGGCGGTCTAAGTTCAGGTATTCCAAATGCGCCCAGCAGACTTTCGTTTATGGTGGTATGACTACTTGTGGGCGTATGAAGGTTACTCTAAAAGTTCACCGCCGCATCGCTGCTATACATTTATTTGGTGGCGGATATTGATAGAAAAAGGAGTTTTGTATTATGGAAAAGGGACAAAATGTGCTTCGTCTCCCGGCGGAGCAGTTATATCAGGAAGAAATTGATGCATTGATTCAGACAGAGAATGACGCTGTTCCCCAGGGCTGGAAGATGTCGCCCCGCTCTGTCCTGACTTATATTATCGGCGGGCAGGCAGGGAAAACGCCAATTACGCCAAAATACATCGGTCATCAGCGGCTGGTGGAAATAGCGATTGCAACCCTGGTAACGGATCGGGCCCTGCTGTTAATTGGCGAGCCGGGGACGGCAAAATCCTGGCTGTCTGAGCATTTAACGGCAGCGATTAACGGTGATTCCTCTAAGGTTATCCAGGGAACCGCTGGGACGACAGAGGAGCAGATTCGCTATTCCTGGAATTATGCTATGCTGATTGCTGAGGGACCATCGAACCAGGCCCTGATTAAAAGCCCGCTTTATCGTGCTATGGAAACGGGGAGCATTGCACGGGTGGAGGAAATTTCCCGGTGTGCATCCGAGGTTCAGGATGCTATGATTTCAATTTTATCCGAAAAACGGATTTCAGTGCCGGAGCTGGGGATTGAAGTTCCTGCACAGAAGGGATTTTCGGTGGTTGCTACAGCAAATACCAGGGATAAGGGCGTAAACGAGATGTCTGCCGCTTTAAAGCGCCGGTTTAATATTGTGGTGCTTCCCTCGCCGGAAAGCATCCATGAAGAGATGGACATTGTAAAATCCAGGGTAACACAACTTTCCCGCAGCCTTGACTTAAATGCCAGACTTCCCCAGGATGAGGTGATTGAAAAGGTATGCACGATTTTCAGGGAACTTCGCCGGGGTGTCACCTTAGATGGAAAGCAAAAGCTGAAAACACCGGGGGGCGTGCTTTCGACGGCGGAGGCGATTTCTCTTTTAACCAATAGTATGGCCCTGGCAGGAAGCTTTGGCAATGGGGAGATTACCGATTATGATTTAGCTGCCGGACTTCAGGGCGCCGTGGTAAAGGAGGAAGGCAAGGATGGTAAGGTATGGGAAGAGTATCTTGAAAATATTATGAAAAAACGCGGTTCCAAGTGGGTGGGACTGTATAAGGAGTGTAGGGAATTAAATGGCTGATAAAAAAAAGGTAAATCTATTTGGTATCCGTCATCTCTCTCCAGCCGGAGCCTTTTACCTGAGAAAATTCCTGGATCGGATTCAGCCAGAACTTGTGCTGATCGAAGGTCCCTCCGATTTTGACGACAGGCTTATTCCCTTAACTGATCCGAAGGTAAAGCCGCCGGTCGCGATTATGGCTTATACACAGGAGGCACCGGTTAGGACGATTTTATATCCCTTTGCGGTTTATTCCCCGGAATATCAGGCCGCGCTTTGGGCCCGGGAGAATCATTGCGCCTGCCATTTTATGGATCTTCCTTCTGGGGTAATGCTGGCCCTGGACGAGGCAGAGCGAGAAGAAGCCTTAAAGCAGATGGCACAGGAAGAAGAGATAAGGGAAGAAAAAGACGCCGGGCGGATAGCAGGAGATAGGTCAGAAGAAGAGGCAGAAGAAGAGAAAGCAGAAGAGGAATCTGCCGGGCTGACCGTGGCGGATGTATATGAGTACCTGGATAAAGTTTGCGGTGAAGACAGCCATGAAACATTTTGGGAGCATGTGCTGGAACAGGCGGAGGATGAAGAGGCTTACCGCAAAGGAGCTGCATTGTTTGGAGAAAATATCCGCAGTTTGTCAGAGAGCACTCTGGGCGGGACGGACAACGGTAAGGAAATGGCTTTTAGCTGGACCAGAACAGAGAGGAACCATCTTAGAGAAACGTACATGAAGCGAAAGATAGAGGATGCTATTGCGTCCGGCATTGCCCCGGAGAAGATCGTGGCGGTTACTGGGGCCTATCACGTTAAGGGGCTAATGCAAGGAAGGGCCATGAGTGATAAGGAATTAAAAAAACTGCCGCAGATGCAAGCTCTGCAGACTCTGATGCCTTATTCCTATTACCGTTTATCCATGCGTGCCGGATACGGCGCGGGCAATCAGGCGCCGGCCTATTATGAACTTTTGTGGAAGGGTTTTTGCAGGAATCAACCGGAGTTTGCTGTCTACCAGTATGTTATCCGTATGGCAGCTTATTTGCGGAAATCAGGAAATCCGGCGTCTACGGCTTCAGTGATTGAAAGTGTCCGTCTCTCGGCTGCCTTAGCACAGCTTCATGGCTATCAGATTCCTTCGCTCAGGGATCTCAGGGATGGGGCAGTGACCTGTCTGGGTAATGGTGAATTTTCACAGATTGCTCTGGGAGCAGCGGATACGGAGACTGGGACGACGATTGGTTCTCTTCCTGAGGGAATGAGCCAGACGTCCATTCAAAATGATTTTTACCAAAAGCTGGAGGAATTAAGGCTTTCCAAGTATAAATCCATGATTGTCCAGGATTTGCAGCTGGATTTGCGGGAAAAGTTAAATGTAAAATCCCGTAAGTCTGCATTTTTAGATTTGAACCGTTCCTTTTTCCTGCACCAGCTGAGGATTTTAGGGATTGGTTTTGCCAAGGCAGTAAGAAGTAGTCAGGAAAAGGCGACCTGGGCAGAATTATGGCAGCTTCAGTGGACGCCGGAGGCGGAAATCCAGCTGGTGGAGTCGGTGTTAAAAGGAGATACCGTAGAGCAGGCAGCTTCTTTTGCGCTGAAGGAGCAGGCGGAAGGGAGCGATAAGATCAGCCAGGTTGCCCACATGATTGAGGAAGCTTATTGCTGCGGCATGCCAGGGGCCGCGCAGTATGGCACAGAAACACTTCAGGGATTGGCGGTGGATGCCGCTTCCATTGAAGAAATTGGCCTGGCAGCGGAAAGTTTATCCCTGTCCATAAGCTATGGAGACATCCGTCATCAGGATGCCCGCCCTCTGCTCCCTGTTTTAGAGCAGCTATTTCTCAGGGCCTGTCTGATTTTGCCGGAAAGCTGTTCCTGTGATGACGATGGGGCAAAGCGGATTATTTCTGGAATGGAAGCCTTAAACCGTGTGGTCAGGGATCAGGATTTTATCGATGAAGAGCGATGGATTGCTGCTTTGACTGAGGTTGCCCGCAGAGATGACTTAAATACAAAGCTTTCCGGTCTGGCTGCCGCTGTTCTACTGGAATGGGGACGCATGGATAATGAAATGCTGGGTATCGAGGTAGAACGCCGTCTTTCCCGCGGTATGCCGGCAGAACTTGGCGCTGGCTGGTTTGAAGGTTTGGCGATGAAAAATCACTTTACCTTAATTGCCCGGATGTCTCTGTGGGAAAAGCTCAGCGAATATATTGACACCCTGGATGATGACGACTTTAAGCGGGCAGTGGTATTTTTACGCCGGGCATTCTCCGATTTTTCTTCCGGGGAAAAGGACAGCATTGCTGAAAATTTGGGCGAACTCTGGCAGGTGAATCCCCAGCAGGTCAGCGAAATCCTTAACGCCGCTCTGAATGCGGACGAGATGGATTTGGTTGCCGATTTAGGAGATTTTGATTTTGATTTATAAAAAGCATCATTGGACTGATTGAGAGAATAACAGGAGAATTTTTCATGGAAACAGCAGAGCGATTAAAACGATGGCGTCTTATTCTTGGAGCAGAGAGCGATGACCGTTTTTCACAGATGCAGGGCGGATTGGGCGCTGCGGGAGGCCTGAGCCTAAACGCAGAGGAATTGATGATGGATCAGGCCCTTGCTGCCATTTATAATCAAAATTCTGAGGGCGGTTTTAGCGGAGGGAGAGGGGCTGGGCGCGGTCCCTCCAATCCGCAGATTACCCGCTGGCTGGGTGATGTAAGGACCTTATTTGAGCAGGACATGGTTAAAATTATCCAGTCTGACGCTGTCGAGCGGTGCGGCTTAAAACAATTGTTATTTGAACCTGAGATGTTGGAACAGATGGAGCCGGATGTAGGGATGGCGAGCACGATTTTAATGTTAAAAGATCAGATTCCCAAGGCTTCAAAAGAAAGTGTTCGGGAATTTATTCGTAAGATTGTGGAGGAATTAAACCGGCTGCTGGCGGATGATATCCGCCGGGCAGTTACTGCAGCCATTAATCGGCGTCAGCATTCCCCTATTCCCTCTGCTTCTGCCCTGGATTTTGACAATACGATAAAAAATGGACTGAAAAACTATAATCCCCAGTTGAAGAAAATCATTCCCGATCATTATTACTTTTTTGATCGGACGACGACCTCGGCAGCCAATAAATATACCATCATCCTGGATGTGGATCAGAGCGGCTCCATGGGGGAATCGGTGATCTATTCTTCCGTTATCAGCTGTGTCCTGGCAAGCATGGCTTCGCTGAAAACCAGGATTGTTGCCTTTGATACTAAGGTTGTGGATTTAACAGAGAAATGTGACGATCCCGTCGATCTTCTTTTTGGCTTTCAGCTTGGCGGAGGAACGGATATTAATCAATCGGTGGCTTACTGCCAGCAGTTTATTGAAAACCCGCAGAAAACCCTGTTCTTTCTGGTCAGTGATTTGGAAGAGGGAGGAAACCGGGCAGCTTTTTTGCGCCGGATGGAGGAAATGAAAGCTTCCGGTGTGCAGGTGATCAGCCTCTTGGCCATTGCCGACCGGGGGAAACCTTATTATGATACGAATATTGCAGGGCGTTTGGCTGCCATGGGTATTCCCTGCTTTGCCTGCAATCCGCAGATGCTTCCTGAACTGCTGAAAAGGACATTAAAGGGCGAGGATTTAAGCCAGTTTCAGAGGGAACTGGAAAAGGGAAATCAATAGATAGGAGTACAGAGCGTGATAATAAAAAAAGCAGAGTTGGAAACGGTTTGCGGTGTTACCAGTAAACTTCCCAGGCATGAACTTCTTGAATTTGCTTTTTCCGGCAAATCCAATGTGGGGAAGTCTTCCCTGATTAATGCTTTGATGAACCGTAAATCCCTGGCGCGAACATCTTCTCAGCCGGGAAAAACACAAACAATTAATTTCTATAATATTAATGACCAGTTTTACTTTGTAGACCTTCCAGGCTATGGCTACGCGAAGGTTTCCCTGGAGGCGAAGGCCAAGTGGGGGAAGATGATTGAGCGGTATCTGCGGCAGTCTGTAGTGCTTAAACTGGTATTTCTCCTGGTGGATATTCGCCACGAGCCGTCAGAAAATGATAAGATGATGTATAACTGGATTGTTTATCAGGGTTATCGTCCAGTGGTGATTGCGACGAAGCTGGATAAAGTAAAGCGCAGTCAGGTGGGAAAGCTGGTTAAGGGGATTCGTGAAGGACTGGGGATGGAAAAAGATGATGTATTAATACCTTTCTCAGCAGAGACAAAGCAGGGAAGAGAACAGATATGGGAATTAATTGAAGGACAGATGGGAGAGGAGAGCGGGTGAGGCCGCCGATTAGGCGGTCTAAGTTCAGGTATTCCAAGTGTGCCTGGCAGACTTTTATTTATGGTGGTATGACCACTTGTGGGCGCATGAAGGTTACTGTAAAAGTTCACCGCCGATTAGGCGGTCTAAGTTCAGGTATTCCAAGTGCGCCTGGCAGACTTTTATTTATGGTGGTATGACCACTTGTGGGCGCATGAAGGTTGATAGGAAATTGCGTTCTATAAAGCAAAAACCCTCCAGGGGATGCGCACTCCGCGCCTAAGGAAAATGTCTGCTGACGCAGACGTGATCCGGCGCAAGAGTCCGATTCATTGGACTCTTTTTTTACTTTACTTTTTGGTTTCTTCAAACGGCGAAGGCATTTTCATTCCTATTTCCATCAATTTAATGCGGACATAGCTTTTCACTGCCTGAACGATTAATGCGACCAAAACCACAGGAAAAACAATGGTGAGATAAAATTTTGTTTTCCAGTGCTTGTAGGTTTTATTCCAGTGGCCAATATTTTTTTTCATTCTTTCCATTTTTTTTTCGAACGGTGATAAAGCTTTTTTCTTTCCCAACCGCATAGGATTCCCCTTTCTTTTATCTGAACACCGCCCATTTCTGTGAAAAAGCAATGGCAGTATACATGTGTTTGTTAATTTGATTCTTCACTGCTCATCAATGCCCTCATCGCAAAGGCGTAGATTTCTTGGCTTTTTCTTCTCCATTTTCCGCACATATATTCTGCCTGGTGCTTGTCAGGGACAGCCAGGTTGAGCTCAATCAGCGGTGTTTTCCCTTCTCTTACTTCACAGTGCACGATAAAATCCTGACCAGTAGATTTGTAATAATCGGAAATAACGCCTACTTCATCTCTAAGGCGATATTTGTTTTCTTTTAAATATTGATCCATATCCTGGATAATGGCAGGAGAAATCTTGCTTCCAAAAAATTCCAGTGTATTTAAGCCTTCTTCCGTAATCTCATATCGGCTGCTGTTGCGGATCGTTTCTTTTTTAATTAAACCTGCGTCCAATAATTCATTTAATGCCTGCTGCAGGGTAAAATAGGTAGTGTAATCATTTTCTAGGAAAAAATTGGAAAGCTGGGCGTTGGTTAAAGGGAAGCTTACCTGCTTCAGCATGTAGAGATTCATTAACTTATATAATGTCATTGGTTCCGATAACATAATTATTTACCTGTATTTTCTTAATTTTAATCGATTAAGGAAGCTAAGCCAAACTGACGAAAGTAGCAAGCAGGAATGTGCAAAATAACGTACTGGTGTTCTGACATGTTTGGCTGAAAGTAAATGTGTCAGTACACTAGATTATACTATACCAAGTAAAGCTTTTGAAATCAAGTGGAAATCATGAAGAAAATGACTTGTTGTGTGCAGAAAAAAAAGCTATAATGGTATATAATGGGTTTGCTGCAGTATTTTGACAAATCCAGGAGAAGTGTGTTAGAATAAGTTGCTATGAAATTACATTGATTAGAAAAATCTCAGGTGACGATAGATGAAAGAACGAATTAACCGATTGGCCAGGGGAATGCTGGATATGGACATTCCGCAGATTTCGGGGCTGCCGGATAAGATTGTGGAAACCGTTTTGGCAGGAAAAACCGAGACGCGGGAATTTTTTATCAGCAGTGCAAATAATTTGCACCTTAAAGGCCTGGTTTATACCAACCATACCAGGGTGAACGTGGAAAATGCTGCGTTTGGCGGCCTGCGGAACCGGATTTCCTACCAGGTGGATGCGAGCTTTCTTGAAAACGGGGATGTGATCAGCGGGGCGTTTGAACTGGTGACGAATGGGGGAGAAACCACCCTGCCCTTTATTTTTACTGTAAAGGTGGGTGTTTCGAGACAGACACTGGCTGGACTAAAACAAGCCGGGGATTTTGCCGCGATGGCAAAAGAAGAGCCGGAGATGGCATTACGGCTGTTTAATTATCAGGATTTTGCAGAGACACCCTTTATGCAGGATATTCATATCCGTGCGATATATGACGGCTTAAAGGGACATGGAGACAGGGAAAACCAGCTGGAAGAATTTTTAGTTGCCTTGGGTGAAAAACGTCCGGTGGCAATTTCCATCGATAAGGAATGCAGAAGGTATACTTATGTCGATGAGATGATTGCCGATGATATTGAAGTAAAGAAAAATCAATGGGGCTATGTGTCGCTGACTGCACAGGTGGATGGAGCTTTTTTAGAGCTGCCGAAAAAACAGTTTGGGAGTTTGGATTTTCAAGACGGAATTTGCAGGATTCCTTATCGGATTTGCGGGGAGAGACTTCACCGGGGAAAGAATTTGGGGAGTATCTGCCTGCATACGCCCAAGGAGACCCTTAGGATAGCAATTGAAGTGTCTGGGGAGGGACAGGGAGATTATGGTCGTAAAAGCCGAATGCGTTACCGCAGGGCATTTGGGGAATTTATACTTCTTCGCCTTATGGCAGATTGCGGATTAAAGACGATGGGTTCAGTGCGGCGGAAGATGCTCAAGGCGCTGGATGTGATGAAAAGCGAGCCATGGAATCCCAGCCTGGCTTCGCTGTGGATGGCAGAGACTTTACTTTCGGCAGGAAAGAAAGAGCAGGCGTCAATGCTGCTGGAGGAATGCCGGGATGAGATTTTCAGGTCCCGCAGGGATCATTTGGAGTATTATTGCTTTTTCCAGTATTTATGTCAGAAGATTCAGCGGAACCTGACACAGAGGGAGGCCCTTCTCAGGCTTATCCGCAAGTGCCTGGCGGACGGGGAGTATCCTTTGCTGTTTTTCCTGCGCATGGAGATAGATGAAGAAGCCATGGATACGCCGCTTTCTCTGTTTGCCGAGATGAAGAGACTGTACGATGATGGTCTCCACAGTCCGTTTTTGTATGTTCAGGCTCATAAGCTAATTCAGCAGCAGCCAGGGATGCTGCAGCAGTTAGATTCATTTATGCTCCAGGTACTGAACTTTGCGGCGAAAAAAGGGATTATCGGGGAAGAGATGGCGATTCAGGTTGCCTGGATAGCAAAGGAAGAGCGTCAATATCATTCCCTGCTTCACCGTATACTTGTGATGCTTTACCAGCGTTATCCGCAAAAGGAAATTTTGGAAGCTGTCTGTGGGATAATGATTAAGGGTGATTGTAAAAAGACATCGGATTTTGCATGGTATCACCGGGCACTGGAGGCGGGAATCAGCCTGACCAGGCTGTATGAATATTATTTGTATTCTCTTCCGCCGGATATCCATGAGCTATTGCCCAAGGAGGTGCTCTTATACTTTTCTTATGGACACGATCTGGATCAGAGGAATAAGGCGGTATTATATAAGAATATTCTATTGTATTTGGAACCATCCTCACGGCTCTATCAGGATTATGAGCGGGATATGGAACAGTTTGCCATGGATCAGCTGTTTTCGGCACAGGTAAACAATCCTCTGGCGGTGATTTACAGCCGTATGATTTTTTTGGATATGATAGATGAACGGGTGGCAAGGGTGCTGCCGTCGATTTTGCGCACCTGCCGGGTATCCTGTGCCAACCCGCAGATGAAAAGTGTAATTGTCCGTTATGAGGAGCTTTTGGAGGAGGAGACTTATTCGTTAGTTAACGGCGAGGCCTATGTACCTTTGTTTTCTGAACAGGCAGTGCTTTTATTCCAGGATGCCTTTGGAAACCGGTATGTGGATATGCCGCACACCCTGGCACGGATTATGGATCAGCCGGCACTGGAAGAGAGATGTTTTGCGATTTATCCCGATCATCCCATGCTCTGCCTTGCCGCTTGCCGGGAAATAGAAAAAGCCCAGGAGATGGATGAAGAGAGGGCGGAGATTCTTGAACGCTCATTAAATGAGCTTCCTCTGCACATTCTCTACCGCAAAGTTCTTCTTTCGAAAGTGATTTTGTATTACCAGAAGCAGGCGGAAGAGCTTGACCAGATGACGGCAGAGGGAAAATCCGGGATGGGCCGGTCAGAAAATCAATGCGCCTATCTGCTTACCTTGGATATCCCTTCCATTAGCCGCCAGGAACGGCTTTCGGTGTGCAGTACCCTGATCTGCCAGGATTATCTGGAAGAGGCCTACCAGCTGCTAAAGACCTATGGCTGGGAGGGGATGGAAGAAAAGCGTCTGGAAAAGCTCTGCAGCAAGATGATTTTAGCCAGTTTATTTGATGAGGACGAATTTCTTTTGGATTTATCCTATCAGGTGTTTGACCAGAACCGGGCAGACCGTGTGATTTTGGATTATTTGTGTGAGCACTATAATGGAAGCTCCCGGCAGATGTATAAGCTGCTGACCCAGTCAGTTTCTGCTCAGGTGGAAACCTATGATTTGGAGGAGCGCCTGCTCTGCCAGATGATGTTTTCCGGTCATCTGCATCATTTGGATCAGACGTTTCATTTTTATACACAGAGAAAACGGATGAGTGATATTGTCGTAAAGGCGTATTTTACAATTAAGTCCATCGGTTATTTCCTGATGCACCAGACAGCTGCGGAGGAGGTTTTTGCGTATCTGGAATCGGCAATGGGGCGTTCGGAGGATATGGAAAAGATTCCTGTCATTTATCTTTTAGCACTGACCCGGTATTATGCGGACTGCCAAATCCTCAATGACGACCAGAAAAGGCTTTGCCGTAGGATGAATGAGCATTTGATTGAAGAAGGTTTAATTTTTCCCTATACAAAGAAACTTGCCCGTTTTATTCCGGTTCCTCAGGAAATTATGGATAAGGCCATGATAGACTATGAGGGGAACCGGGAGGATCGCTTAAGCTTAATGGTGAGGATTCTCCCTGATGAAAAGGAATTTCGCCGGGAAGAGCTGCGCCGGGTTTATCAGGGGATTTTTATTTGCCAGAAGGTTTTATTTGAAGGGGAAACCATGGAATATCAGATCTACCGCAGAAAGCCAGGCGGCGCGATGGAAAAGGTGAAGGATGGCAGCATAAGCTGCGACCTTGCACCGGGAAGTCTGACGGAGAGCCGGTTTGCCAGTTTAAATGAAATGGGGCTTTGTCTAAGCATGAAGGAGGAAACAGGGCTGAAAAAAAGTATGAGGGAATACCTAATTAAAAATACTGTTCTGGAAGAACTGTTTACAGTGATTGAATCATGAGAATCCTTCGATAGATTGCTGCAAAAGCATGGTAAAAGGATAGAAAAGATCAAGGGAAGGAGTATGGATGGACGGACTTATCGTCGGGCTGGATTTATGCGACACTTATACGCAGGTTAGCTGCATGGGAAAAGACCGGGTCTGGTCCTTTGCCACGCAGATTTGCAAAAAGAAGCAGGAAAACCGATGGATGATTGGAGCGGAGGCATATGAGCTTTTGCTCTCCGGTGAAGGGATTTCCGCAGATAAGCTGCTTAGTATGGCAAGGCGGGAGCGCACGGTGGTGATTGATGGGGAGAATATTAAGGGACGAGAATTGCTGCAGAAGTTTTTAAAGCTGGTGCTGGCCCAGGTGCAAAAGGAATATGCATCCAGTCGCATCCAGCAGCTGGTGATTACCTTGCCTGGGATTGACACACAGATAATGGATCGCCTGCTTTACTGTGCAGATTATCTTGGAATATCCCGCGGCAGATTTCATGTGATCAGCCATGGGGAGAGTTTCCTATATTATGTGTTAAATCAAAAAAAAGAGGTTTGGTCCAGCTATGTCGGGCTGTTTGATTTATCGCGCCAGGGTCTTCGCTATTATGAGATGAAGGTACAGAAGGGAATCCGCCAGACCACCGTGATTTCGGACTATGAAAATTTTGACGGGCCGTTTGATTTAAACTTACTGGAAACGGAGACGGGGATTCGCAAGGCAGATCGTATGTTGTGCAGCTTTGCCGAAGGCTTATTGGCAAAAAAATTATTTTCTGCGGTGCTTCTGACGGGAATTGGCTTTGAAAAACAGGAGTGGGCCGAAGATTTTATGACGATGCTGTGCAGGCGGAGAAAGATCTATGGGGAGTCCAATGTATTTGTCAAGGGTGCAGCCTACCGGGCCCAGGACTATGTGACGATTCCCAGCGAGTTTCCCTATGTTATGATTTGTGAAGGGCGTTTAAAGGCTTCAGTTTCTATGGAAGTAATGCATAAGGAAAAGCTTACTCCTCTGGTTATCGCTGCACCGGGGGATAACTGGTATGAGGTGAGGACTACACTGGAATTTATTCTGGATAACCAAAAGGAGCTTGTATTTTACATTCAGCATTTGGATTCCCGAAAGAAAAATGAAGTGGTGATTTCCCTGGAAGAATTTCCTTCCCGACCAAACCGTACAACCAGGATACAGATGCGTGTGGCCTTTTTAGATGAGAGGACGATGGTAGTTATGGTTCAGGATAAGGGGTTTGGCGAATTGTTCCCGGCTTCCAATGCTGTTATACGCAAGGAGATTTCACTATGAGTTTACTTTTATGCCGTCTTGAGCCGGTCAGACATCCGTTTGAGGTGCCGGAGCTGGGTATCCGTCTGTATTCGTCACAGGAGTTGTGTTATGTTATTTATGAAAATCCTCTGTTGGTTATGGAAGATTTTGTGGATGAGCGTTTGCTGCAGTTTATCCGTGAGGATTTGGATATGGATTTTCTGGCGGGAAAGCTGGAAAACTGGAAAAAAAGCGGGGAGAACCCGGATAATATCCTGCTTTTGATTTTGGCGGAATGCTCCTATTATATGTCGGGAGAAATTAATCGTTACCGGCAGACCTTAATTCAGCTGCGGAAAAAGCACCCGGCAGAGTTTGGAAAGATTCGGGCAGATTATCTGTTTGAGAAACGCCAGTATGGAAAAGTGATTCCTCTTTACGAAAAGCTTTTGGAATATCCTAAAGATAATATAGTTAATGATTTATTTTACAGCCGGGTATGGAGCTGTCTGGGTGCATGCCATGCGCGGATGTTTCAGGCAGAAAAGGCCTACCGGGCCTATGAAAAGGCCTACTTCTATGACAACCGAAATGAAAAAATCCTGGAACAAATCTATTACCTGAAAGCAATGTTTCCAAGTGTAGCGATAGCTCCCCGTATTCAGTCGATGTTAAAATTAATTCGCAGGGAAAGCTGGAATACCAGCATTGAGCGTGCCAGAAAAAAGGGAGAGGAATCTGTCGCGGTGAAGGAACTGGATAAATTATTTTTTAAAGATGAGGAAAAGCGGTTAGAGGGTGCAGCGAAGCTGGTACAGCAATGGAAGCAGGAGTACCGGGCGATGATGTAGAGGAAAAACTTGGGAAAGTTTATACCCGTTTGTACCTAAAGGGTAGGCTGTGCTGTGAAATGCGCATAGAATGGAGGAAATGATGAACTTTATCTATTGCCCTGCGTGCGGGGAAAAGCTGGAAAAACGGGTGATTGGGGATGAGGGAGAAGTACCCTTCTGCGAAAGGTGCAGCCGTCCCTGGTTTGCCATGCCCTATACCTGTACGATTACCTTGGTGATTAATGAACTTGACGAGGTAGCACTTATCCGCCAGGGTTATGTTTCAGAGGAGTATTATGTCTGTGTCGCAGGCTATGTGCAGTGTGGGGAGACGGCGGAGGAGACAGCTGTTAGGGAGGTTAAAGAGGAACTTGGCCTTGAGGTCAGAGAGATTCGCTATACAAAAAGCTATTATTTTGCTCAAAAAGATATGCTGATGCTGGCTTTTGAAGCAAAGGTAAAGAAGGGGGAGTTTACGCTTTCTAAGGAAGTGGATCGCGCGGACTGGCTGACGTTTGCACAGGCTCATCCTAAGATGAGGAAGGGAAGCGTGGCAATTCAGCTTCTGGAAGGCTATTTTGCGGGAAGGAAATAGGGACATTTCCTTTTAATATAGATGATAAACTAATGTAAGGGAGAGATGAGATGAAGCGAAGGATTGCTGCAATTTTGGCGCTCTGCATGGCATTGCAGGGGCCTGGTTCTGCACTGGAGGTATATGGAAGTACGTCAGGCAGGGGGGTTTTTCTGGAGGAAGTTTCAGAAGAGAGTGCAGAGTTTGAAAAAGCTTCAAAATCCGATGCTGACGGGATGGAGACGATAAACACGTCAGAAACAGCAGCTGCGGATGGTGAATCAGAAGAAAAGACAAAAGCCATGGGGGGGCTTTATGTGGAAATCAGGAATCTGTTAGAGGCGCCTGGCTGTGATTTTCATTTATGGCTTGAACCGACAGGAAATACACAGAGAATTCTGGAAAGAAAGGAAGAACTGGAAGATAAGCTTTCTTCGGGCTGGGATTTTGAAGAGGTCTGGGATACACGGTCGAAAGAGGAAATTATCGCAAGTGGAGAGGGAGCAAAACGGGTTGCTTCGCAAAAGATAATGGATATTCCCGAAGGCGATTATCTTCTCCACCTGGAAAGTGCAGGGGAAAGTGGATTTTATCTGCCTTATACACAGAAAATTTCAATCCGATCCGGGCAGATAAAAAAGCTGTATCTGGCAAATGATTTTCCTGAGGATCATAATCGGATAACCGAAGCGGACGATGCTTCCGATAAGGAAGAAAAAAACCGCATTAACGGGAAGTTTGGTCTTTTAATTCCTGGAAACTTTATGCAGGATGGAATAAAGGATGAACTGTTAGAAGAGGATATGGAAGCTCTTCTGGATGCGGTGGATAATGGAGCCGATACGCCGGAAGCCTTTGATTTAAACGGTGACGGGAACGTGGATTTACTGGATATTAACTGCTTTTCAAAATTTTACCAAAACGATGATAAGCGTTCAGCGAAGATTGTGGATGCGCCGTATATCACGGAGGACATGGTGCAGCCGCTGGATGCTGACGGAGATAAAATAGAAAGCGCAGAGATCCAGAAATTATTTTCCGGGGCGCACGGAAATGACGGAAATCCGGTATTTTCCGCGAGTGCAGGAAGCGACATTACTGCGGATAACCCTGTGGAGATTAAGGCGGAATTTACCCAGTCCGTTCAAAATGTGCGGGGATTTGCCATTACGCCAAAAACCGGGTCGTTAGACTTTATCCAGGACGGCAAGATTGAAGTTGTAGATGCAAATGGAAAGCTATATTCCTTTGGGATTACCAATGGTGTGGCGAAGTTGGAATCGACGAAAACCATAAATCTTCCAGCGGACGATGAGAACGGGGAGGATGGCAGGAAAGAATCCAATGCATCGACTGAACCTGATGCAGTTGCCTCACCTTCAGATGCAGAGGTCAGCACCTTCAGCTTACATACGTTAGATGAAGCTGCTCAGGAATCACCAGAAGAAACGCTGACGCTTTCTTTTAAAGAAGCGAGGGCAGAGGATGATTGGGAAAAAGGTAAACAGGCAAAGCCTATCCTCATTGATTTTGGCAGACAGATTCCGGTTAAGCGTGTCACTATTTTGATTACAAAAACTATGAATCAGAGTAATCTTGCCGAAATTGCCCATACAGAGTTTTTAAATGGCATGGAGGATCATATTCCTGAACCGGATCTTTCTATCCCGGATAAGTTAAAAGGTGTGCCGGGAGATGCACAGTTTAGTGTTAGTTGGCGCTCACAGCCTAATGTAACCGGATATCAGGTTATGATTTCCGGTGAAACGATGAAAGGAATGAAGGAAAATATTGAATTTCCGATTCAGGTTTCGAACACGATTACGGTTTCCAAGTTAGACGGAGAGGAACTGGCGAATAATAAAACCTTCCAGGTAAGGGTGCGTTCGGTTAATGGCGAGTGGCGCAGCCCATATTGTCCGGTATTTGAAGTATCTACTGAAGCGGCGTCAAAACCAAAGCCACCGGAACAAATTTCCATCCGGGGCGGTTTCCAGAAACTTACCGTCAGCTGGAAAAAGATGAAGGCGACCGACTCGTATAATCTGTATTATCGGGAAAAGACGGGAAATGATACCGAATTTACAGCAATTACAGGAATTACTGGTACGTCGAAGGAGATTACCGGATTAAAGGACAGCACGACTTATGAACTGTATATGACCGGTCAAAATCAAATCGGTGTCAGCGATCCGTCCCAGCGCTATGAGGGGAGAACGGTTATTATCACACCTCCCCAAACGCCGGATTTTATGCTGCTGAATGTCCCTAAGGCAGGCGGCGGACCATCGGAAAAAATTGTCAGTGTAAACAACCATGGCGGCGATGTGGTCGGTGATGAGTTTGCCATCGTAGATGGTCAGTTTGAAACGGTGTGGATAAGAAATGACTGGGATGCCGGCTGTGTTTATTTTGATAATAATAAATCGCCCATTATTACGTTTGACCAGGCCTATACAATGGATACGGTGGTAATTATCCCTGACTACGAACAGAAATTTAACTATTCCGGCTGTAAGCTGGTTTATTGGGATGAAGAGGATAATCAGGGGATAGCTGAGGGAAGGCTTACCCGTTTATTGGATGAGGATGGGATTCCTTACTATGAGTTTATTGCCAGAGAACCATTTACAGCGAAAAAGGTTCGTGTAGCGGTAACGACGGGGTATAGCCGCAGAATTAGTTTTGCCGAGTTAAAGTTTTATGAGTATTATCCCCTGGAGGACGAAATTTTTGCCATGTACACGGATACCCTCCATATAATGCTTAAGGATGACGTTACAGAGGATAAGATTAATGGATTTTATGAGCGTCTGGAATATGTCGATCCGGTATCCGGGGAAAAGACACCCCGCTATGCGTTCTTAAAGCAGGAGCTGGATAATGCGATGGATCTTCTGCACAATAAGGGAAGTATCGGCAGAGTTCTCTATTTGGATGATAAGCTGACAAAACGCAGTGACAGTCATATTAACTTTGGCGGCGGGTTAAATACCTGGCAGCCGCTGGGTGTAACTGGTCTGGCAGGCGATAAGGTTATTCTGTATGTCGGCGGTGAAGGAAAGATCGAAGGGGATAATACGAGTTTATCCGTAATTGCCACACAGTATTATGGCGAGAGCTCCAGTGTATTTCAGTCGGTGGGCGGCAGTCTCAAGGTCGGATTAAATGAAATTACGATTCCGCGGATTAGCCAGATGTCCAGCGCAGAGGCCGGAGGCCAGCTGTATATTCAGTATGGAGGAACTTCCGGGGCAGAAAAATATGCTGTCCGTGTAACGATTCCTGAGACAGAGGCTGGAAAGTCAAAAGCAGCATTGATTCCTATGATTAATCTCTACAATGACTTAGATGGCACGACGCAGGAAGAGCGGATAGAGACTTATCTTAAGGAACTGGATAATATTGACCCTGAAACGTTGCATAATGCCTGCCATGGCTCAATAGAAAACGAGTACAATCCGCAGACCTGTATTTTCGGTGCTACGGATATCGCCGGAAAACGTGTGATGTTTTCCCTGCCTTCGGCGCAGATTAAATCTGGTTTGGGCAGCGGTGAAGCACGGGCAGAGAAATTAACCAATACCGTGGAAGCTATGGATCAGCTGCTTACACTCTGCTATCAGCATAAGGGCGTGAGCGATGACGAAACAATAGTAAACAACAAGAAGGCAAATGCAGGAAATGAGATGCCGGTAAGCCGAATCAATATCCGCTATCAGAGAATGTTTGAAGGTGCCTTTATGTATGCCGGCGGCGCACATATTGGAATCGGCTGGGGCTCTGCTGCGGGAATGATGGCTGGTGTGCCGGTGGAAACGGATGACAGGGGTAAATATCGGTCGGGAAGTCTGTTTGGTTGGGGCATTGCCCATGAAATCGGTCATGAAATTAACGAGGGAGCCTATGCGGTAGCTGAGGTAACGAATAACTACTATGCGCAGCTGGCAAAATCCAGAGACAGCGATGCAACCACGCGCTGGGGCGATTATTCCAAAGTATATGATAAAGTGACTTCCGGTGCGAAAGGTCCGGCGGCTAATGGTGCGGTTCAGCTGGCCATGTACTGGCAGCTTCATCTGGCTTATGATAAGGACTATAACTTTAAAATTTATGACAAATATACCGAACAGATGAACAGTCTGATCTTTGCAAGGATGGATTCCTATGCGAGAAAACCTGCGAACGCGCCTAAACCAGGTGACATAGCTTTAAGTGTAAACAGCGATAAGGATAATAATTTAATGCGTCTGGCCTGTGCCGCCGCAGAGAAGAATATCCTGGAATTTTTTGAGCGCTGGGGAATGGAGCCAAATGCGGAAACTAAAGCCTATGCAAACCAATTCCCGAAGGAAACAAGGGCAATCTGGCTGGTAAGCGATGATAAGCGCGTGAAGGCAATGGAAGCCGGGAATGCTCCGGAGAGCTATCAGGCGACGGTAGATGGAAGTGTTTCTTATGATGAAATGACGGATAATAACATTGTACGCATTGACCTGGAAACCAGCGATACTTCGGATAAGTTTATTGGTTATGAAATTTTCCGCATTGAGCGCAAGGGAGAAGATACGATTCGGACCGCAGTAAAATTTGTCCCGGCAGACGGAAGCAGTACGGCAAGTACAGAGGATGTGATTGCAACTGTTAATAACCGTGCATTTACCTATGAGGTGGTTGGGTATAATCTCTGGCTGCAGCCAACAGAAGCGGTGGTAATCGGTCAGGCAAGGGTATCCCACGACGGAAATCTGGATCGAACCAATTGGTCAGCCACCACAAATATGCTTTCGGATAATCCTCCATTACCTGGGGAGGGCGATGATGAAGAGCCGGATGCTGTTGTTGACGATGCGATTTTATGTGTGATTGACAATGATAACGGCACAACCTTTACCGGAAGAACAACAGAAACCCATCATGCAGATGGAAAAGTGACCCCGGCACAGGACCCGGAAGTGATTATCTATTTGAATGGTGAGGAAACCTTAACTGCTCTGGAATACCGTCTGGCAGCGAATGAAACATCTGCCATTGGCAGATTTACAATTGAAGTCAGTGCCAACGGTACAACCTGGACGAAGGTTTCGACAAAAGAAGGCGAAGATAGCTTTAACCTTTCAGAAACCATAGCAGCAGATGGAACAAGGTATCATAGGATTGTATTCAGCAAAAAGAATGCAGACAGCGGAAATTATGAACTCTGCACTTATGATGCATCAATGGTGAAATTAACCGCGCCGGGTCAGGCCGGACAGCAGATTTCCATTTCAGAAATTAAGCTTTATGGTCAGACCGGAGATAAGATTGATCTGCTTGGAGATGGCATTGGAATTTTGCAGGAGGATTATATTAATCCTAATCCTGACGCGGAAACGCCGAATGAAGTTTTAATTCCCAGAGGGTCTCTGGTTTTCACCGGACAGTATGCAGGAAATCCGGCGTACAATATCGTTCTTCTCTGGGATGAGAATGGAAAGGTTGTCGGCGGGAAAGAAGGAGAAGCGCTTAAGGCCGGACAGCTGATTTTTGCTCCTGATCCAGGGGAAGGGGATTTGACTAACATTAGTGATGGTAATTGGATATATTATATCGAGCCAGAGAATTTAACAGGAATGACACTTCCCAAGCAGGTTCGTGCAGAACTGTACCGCGTGGATGATGCAAAGACGAACGAGGGACAGCGCCTGGTAAGTTCAACGGTATTCGTTGATATGCCGGTGGGAGAGCTTCCTGATAATCTTCCGCCAATTACCATTAAGGAAACCGCATTCCCAGGGAAAAAAGAGGATGGAGAAGCGGTCGAAAATCCCAATACAGACGAAGAAATTTTAAAGGAAGAAGGAGAGATTTCATGATAAAGAAATGGGGAAAAAATATTCTTTTCAGTGCAGCTGCCAGCCTTTTGGTTGCTTCCATGGCTCTTTCTTCGAACGTTTTGACGGTTCAGGCAGAGGAGACAGCGCAGGCTGCCGATGATTTTGTAACATGGAGAAATAAGGGGAAACATGGAGACAGCTATGTGATTGGTCTTTCTCTTCAATTAGGAGAGTATGAAACCTTTACGGAAAGCGAGACATTTAAGGTAACATTTTTGGTAAACACCAAGGATGGTGTTCCGGTGCCGGAGGAAGATTGTTCGTTTACCTTTGATAAGAACATTGCTGATGGTTCCGGCGAGGCAGTGGTGCAGGATTTCCGTTTTGTGGAGGATGGAAAGTTTCGGATTATTGTTTCCGGGAGAAAGGCGGACAGTGGAGATACGGCTATTTTAAATCAAAAAACTCCGCTGCCGGTAGGTGAATTTTCTGTTATTGTCAGAGATCAGGATGTTGAGGTAACACCGGTTAAGGAAGAATGTGAAGCTGTCGATGAGTATGGGATACTTGTCCCGATTTCCGACTTTGGCAGCCAGGAGGCCCATGTTATCTTATCAGATAACCAGTCGGATAACCAGCCGGAGCCAACACCGCCGGAAACTTCCACTCCCAATTCTACCTCTGTGTCCTCCGGCAATCGCCGTTCCCGCAGGGTGGATTCCGAGCTTAAAGCACAGCTTGGGCCAATCCGGGCAGTGGAGACCAGGGGTACATGGAAGCTTGGACCAAATGGAACCTGGCTCTTCCTGGACGATATGGGGAATCCTATGACCAATACCTGGGTGTATGTCAATGGCGCATTCTATCACTTAGGCCCGGACGGCACAATGCAGACAGGATGGTTTGAGGAGAACGGAAAACGGTATTACCTTAACCTCAACGGCGCTATGACCACCGGTTGGCAGCTGGTGGATAATCTCTGGTACTTTATGGAGACTGACGGAACGATGAGGACCGGCTGGTGTGAGATTAAGGGAAAATGGTATTACTTTAATCCGGTGCGCCCTGTGCCGCAGCTGGTTTACGATAAGGCAACCGGTGTTGTACTAACCGATCCGCTTACCTGGGCACCGATTACCACCACAGAAGGTCAGATGAATTACGGAGAAATGTACCGAAATACCGTAACGCCGGATGGCTATCGCGTAGATGAAAATGGTGCATGGGTAAACTAATTCCAGATGGTACTTGACAAAATTAGAAAAAGTGATTATGATTAGCTAATATTAGGATGTCAGGGGCAAAAGCCCTTTTGACCCTGACATTATATTAGCAGAAAACAGCAGTGAAGAAGAGGAGTACAGTTTCATTTCTGACAGAGAGAACCGCTCGTCGGCTGGAAAGCGGTTTAAGAAGGTGAGATTAGAAGGTAGCTTTGGAGCTGGAGGCCCGAATAAGAATCCAGGAAGAAAGAATACAGAAAAGTAAAAAAGCTGATGGATTCAAGACAGGTAAGGTTTCCCGGCAATGCCCCGTTATCGGCAAATAAGATTGCAGAAAGCATGGCTAAACACTATGGATTCCGATGGAGTGATAGAGAAAAACTGCCGGCCTTCTGTAAATAAAGGTGGTACCGCGATAATTCGCCCTTTGCATGTTTTTCGTGCAGAGGGCGTTTTTTCTTTTATGTGGTTTTATTCTTTGGGCAATTGCCTGAACGGATGTCAGTAAAAGGACAGGAGGTGATAAGGATGCGTGAACAATTAACGGTCAGCGATATGAAAAAAATCGAAGAAGAAATTAGTCATCGCAAGCTGGTCATCCGTAAGGAGGCGATTGAAGCGGTGAAAGAGGCACGGGCACAGGGGGATTTAAGCGAAAATTTTGAGTATTATGCGGCAAAGAAGTATAAGAACCAGAATGAAAGCCGAATCCGATACTTAGAAAAGATGCTGCGCACCGCCCAGCTTGTATCGGACCAGTCGAAGCCGGATGAGATTGGAATTAATAATACGGTTGAACTGTATTTTGAGGAGGACGACGAGGTGGAAACCTATCGTCTGGTAACCTCTATCCGAGGAAATTCGATGAAAGGATTAATCAGCATTGAATCGCCTCTGGGAAAAGCGATTCAGGGTCATAAGGAAGGCGAACGGGTGCACGTACAAGTGAATGAGAAGGCCGGGTACGATGTGGTCATTCGAAAGATTATTAAGACAGAGGATGACAGCCAGGATAATATCCGGGGCTTTTAATGCTTAGGGCAAGAAAATCAGTAAAAATTTAAGAAATAAAAAATAAAAAGTTTAGGAGAATTACACATGAAGGAATTAGAAAAAACCTACAATCCGGCGGAGATTGAAGGTCGTCTGTATGAAAAATGGCTGAATAAAAAATATTTCCAGGCCAAAGTAAATAAGAATAAAAAACCATTTACTATCGTCATGCCCCCACCCAATATTACCGGACAGCTTCACATGGGCCATGCCCTGGATAATACCATGCAGGATATTTTAACCCGCTTTAAGCGGATGCAGGGTTATGAAGCGCTATGGCAGCCGGGGACAGACCATGCAGCGATTGCCACGGAGGTTAAGGTTATCGACAAGCTGCGCCAGGAAGGTCTTGAAAAGGCAGATTTAGGCCGTGAGGGTTTTCTGGAAAAATGCTGGGACTGGAAAAAGGAGTATGGTTCCCGGATTATCAATCAGCTTCACCGCCTTGGCTCCTCGGCGGACTGGGACCGGGAGCGCTTTACCATGGATGAGGGCTGTTCGGATGCTGTGCTGGAAGTGTTCTGCAAGCTTTATGAAAAAGGATATATCTATAAAGGCTCCCGGATCATTAACTGGTGTCCGGTGTGCCAGACCTCGATTTCCGACGCCGAAGTGGAGCACGTGGAGCAGGAGGGCCATTTCTGGCATATCAACTATCCGGTGGTTGGTGAAGAGGGAAGGTTTGTGGAGATTGCCACGACTCGTCCCGAAACGATGTTAGGTGATACCGCCGTTGCCGTAAATCCTAAAGATGAGCGCTATCAGGATCTGGTGGGAAAGACCTTAGAGCTTCCCCTGACCGATCGGGAGATTCCGGTGGTTGCCGATGAGTATGTGGATATGGAGTTTGGCACAGGCTGCGTAAAGATTACTCCTGCCCATGACCCCAACGACTTTGAAGTAGGAAAGCGCCATAACCTTCCTGAGATTGTGATGTTAAATGACGACGGAACTATCGCAGCGCCGGGCAAGTACCAGGGCATGGACCGCTACGAGGCACGAAAGGTTATCGTTGCTGATTTAGACAGCCAGGGCCTTCTGGTTAAGGTGGTTCCCCATACACACAACGTAGGAACCCACGACCGTTGTAAGACCACGGTAGAACCTATGGTAAAGCAACAGTGGTTTGTGCGGATGGAAGAGATGGCAAAGCCGGCGATCGAGGCGTTAAAGACCGGGGAATTAACGTTTGTGCCGGAAAGTTTTGGAAAAACCTATCTTCACTGGCTGGAGGGCATCCGTGACTGGTGCATTTCCCGCCAGCTCTGGTGGGGGCATCGGATTCCGGCCTACTACTGCCAGGACTGCCAGGAAATCGTGGTTGCAAAGGAGAAGCCCGAAGTTTGCCCGAAATGCGGGAAAAACCATTTTGTACAGGATGAGGATACCTTGGATACCTGGTTTTCCTCTGCACTCTGGCCTTTTTCTACCCTGGGCTGGCCGAAGAAAACCAAGGATCTGGAGTATTTCTATCCAACCGATGTGCTGGTAACGGGTTATGATATTATCTTTTTCTGGGTAATCCGCATGGTGTTTTCCGGCATTGAGCAGACCGGGAAACCGCCCTTCCACACGGTATTGATTCACGGCCTGATTCGGGATTCGCAGGGCCGCAAGATGAGTAAATCCCTGGGCAATGGCATCGATCCCCTGGAAGTGATTGACAAGTACGGCGCAGACGCTCTGCGCATGACCTTAATTACGGGCAATGCCCCCGGCAATGATATGCGTTTCTACTGGGAGCGCGTGGAGAACAGCCGAAACTTTGCCAATAAGGTGTGGAATGCTTCCCGGTTTATTATGATGAACCTGGAAAAGGCGCCGGAGATTTCCTCTGGCAGTATGAACAAAGCAGCGCCTTTGGGCCTGACGATGGCGGATCAATGGATCTTATCTAAGGTTAACACACTGGCAAAGGAAGTAACCGAAAATCTGGATAAGTATGAACTGGGTATTGGCTTACAGAAGGTTTACGACTTTATCTGGGAGGAGTTCTGCGACTGGTATATCGAGATGGTAAAGCCGCGGCTCTATAACGATCAGGATACGACCAAGGCCGCCGCAATCTGGACACTGAAAACTGTATTGATTCAGGCGTTAAAGCTTCTGCACCCGTTTATGCCGTTTATTACCGAGGAAATTTTCTGCAACCTTCAGGAAGAAGAGGAATCGATTATGGTTTCGTCCTGGCCGGAGTGGAAGGAAGAGTGGAACTTTACCGCAGAAGAATCTGCAACGGAGACTATCAAAGAAGCTGTTCGGAGTATCCGCGCTGTACGGACATCAATGAACGTTCCGCCGAGCAAAAAGACAAAAGTATTTGTAGTGTCTGAAAATACGGAATTACTTCAGATTTTTGAACACAGCAAAGCCTTCTTCGCTTCGTTGGGCAATGCCAGTCAGGTTTTGATTCAGCCGGATAAGGCAGGAATCGACGAGGATGCTGTATCCGCCCTGATTCCTCAGGCTGCGATTTACCTGCCCTTTGCGGAACTGGTGGATATCGAAAAAGAACTGGAACGCCTGCGTAAAGAGGAAAAACGCCTGGAAGGTGAGCTTGAGCGTGTCCATAAGATGTTAAGTAATGAAAAGTTTGTCAGCAAAGCCCCTGTGGCAAAGCTTGAAGAGGAGAAGGCAAAGAAAGAAAAATACACCCAGATGATGGACCAGGTAAAGAAGCAGCTGGCGCATCTGATCCGGCAGGAGGCATAAATACAGGCCAATGAAGTGGAAGAATGGATTACTTTTGCTGCTGACAGCGACGATTTGGGGCGTCGCCTTTGTGGCACAGAGTTTGGGGATGGAGTATATCGGCCCGTTTACCTTTAACGCCGTTCGGTGCAGTATTGGGGGAGCAGTACTGATTCCGGTGATTTTCCTGGCAGACTGGCTGGAGAAAAGGGAAAAGCCGGATGATGGGAGGGCAATGGAGCACGAAAGAATGGCAGGGAAAGGGGGCGGACAAACGGGCAAGGGCCTGACGGAAAAAGAAGCTGCACAGGAAAGGAAAATCCTGCTTTCCGGCGGTCTTTCCTGTGGACTGCTCTTCTTTCTGGCAACGAATTTTCAGCAGATTGGCATTATGTATACTACCGTGGGAAAAGCCGGGTTTATTACCGCCTGCTACATTGTTATCGTTCCTGTACTTGGTATTTTCTTAAACAAGGCGTGCGGCCCGGCGGTGTGGGGGGCTGTGGCGCTCGCCCTTATCGGACTGTACTTACTCTGCATGGAGGGGGATGGTTTTTCCATCTCCCGCGGGGATTTTCTGGTGCTTATCTGTGCCGTTTTGTTTTCCCTGCACATTCTGGCGATTGACTATTTTTCGCCGCTGGTAAACGGGGTCAAACTTTCCTGCATTCAGTTTTTTATTTGCGGGATACTCTCGGCAGTTTTTATGCTGTTTCTGGAAAAGCCGGTGCTCGCCGATATTCTGGCTGCCTGGGCGCCGATTTTATATGCGGGCGTGATGAGCTGCGGCGTGGCTTACACCTTACAGATTATCGGGCAGAAAGGGATGAGTCCCACCCTTTCTTCCCTGATTTTAAGTCTGGAATCCAGCATTTCTGTGCTTGCAGGATGGATGATTCTCGGACAAAAGCTAAGTCAAAGGCAGTTTCTTGGCTGTGCGGTAATGTTTGGGGCCATTGTTTTGGCGCAGCTTCCGGGAAAGAGGTCATCGGAGGGTTTTTGACGCCCTGTCAGCAACTGCCGATATTTAGCGAAAGATTTTGATTGAAAATTTGCCAGAAAGCTTTATAATCATAAGGGAGGAAGAATATGACAGCCAGGGAATATCTTGGTAAGATTCCCATGTGGACCAAAAAAAAGAACACATTAGCGGATATCCGGCGTATCCTTGGCATGTTGGGGAATCCGGATCGGGAGCTTTCAATTATCCATGTGGCAGGAACGAATGGAAAAGGGTCTGTGTGCGCCTATCTCACCAGTGCACTTAAGGAGGCTGGATACACGGTGGGGACGTTTACCTCCCCGCATTTATCCAGTATTTGGGAGCGCTTTTTGGTCAATGGTACTCCGGTGGAAGAGGTGCTTGCCGAGAGAGCCTTTCTCCAGGTGAAGGCTGCGGTGGAAGCGATGATAGGGCAGGGCCTTAATCATCCGTCCTTTTTTGAATTTCTCTTTCTGATGGCTGCTCTTCTCTTTTCCTGGCAGAAGGTTGACTTCTGGGTCATGGAAACAGGACTTGGCGGGCGGCTGGATGCCACAAATGTGGTGGAAAAACCTCTGGTTTGTGTTATCACCTCGATAAGCCTTGAGCATACCCAATACCTTGGTCATACGATTGAGGAGATTGCGTGGGAAAAAGCAGGGATAATAAAAAAACAGGTTCCTGTGGTGTACGACGGAAATTGCAAAATGGCAGCAGAGGTGATTCGGGACAGGGCAAGGGTGATGGAAGCTGAGGCCTATGGTGTGGTGCGGGCAGATTTTTCCGTGGCCTGGGCAGATGATCCTTATCAAGGTCTGATCATCCGGGAAAAGGGAAAGGCCGAAACGATTGCCATTCCCTTTCCGGCCCTGTACCAGGCCGATAATGGAGTCCTTGCCTGGAAAACGTTACAGGTTTTAATGGAAGCAAATGAAGTCCAGCCGGAATGCAGGGCACTCCTTCGCCGGGGAATGGAGAGAATGACCTGGCCCGGTCGGATGGAAGAGATTAGGCCAGGTGTTTACCTGGACGGCGCGCATAATCCCGGAGGGGTACATGCCTTTGTGGAGAGCGCAAAACGGCTGTCGGCTAAGCGAAGATTCGTGGTGTTTGGCGCGGTTGGTGATAAGGATTACCGGGAAATGATTGCATATCTGTGCCAGGGTCTTAGACCGGATTTGGCATTGATTGCCCATATACAGAGTGATCGGGATGTAAAGACGGATGCCCTTGAGGAATGTTTTGCACAGGAAGGCTGTCCGGCAAAGTGTTTTTCGGGGTCAGGAGAAGCAATGACTTATGTATTGTCCCAAAAGGAAGAAGATGATCTTGTCTTTTGCCTGGGGTCTCTGTATTTAATTGGGGAAATCAGGGGATATTTTGAAGGGACTTGGATTACAACAAGGAGGAAAAACGATTGATTAACTTTGACGAAGAAATTGCACGATTTAAGCCCAGCTTAGAGGTTGGCGACGTGGAAGATGCTATTGGAAAATGTGATTTAACAGACATGACCGACATTATGATTGAAATAATGAAGGCTGCGAAGGAAGATTAGAGACGAATGGATAATGCGAAGAGAAACCGCCAGGTTGCAAATGGTTTTTACAATCTGGGACTGGAAAAAGCGAAGCGACGGGATTTAACCGGAGCAGTGGAGTATTTAAAAAAGAGCCTGCGTTTTGATAAATATCAAATGGACGCCCGAAACCTTTTAGGCCTGGTGTTTTATGAGCTGGGAGAAACAGCGGATGCCCTGATGCAGTGGGTAATCAGTATGAATCTGCACCCGGAGGACAATCCGGCGGATAGTTTTCTGGAGAAAATCCAGAGAAAACCGGGGCAGCTGGAAAAGGAAAATCAGACGCTTCAGGCCTATAACCAGGCATTGGCGTATATAAAAAGTAAAAATGAGGACTTAGCTGTTCTTCAGCTAAACCGTGCGGTGGAGGCAAATCCTCATTTTGTTAAGGCACAGATGCTGCTGGCCCTGATTTGTATGTCCCAGGGCGATTACGTAAAGGCGGGGAAATCCCTGCTTCAGGTACTGCAAATCGATAAAAGCAACGCTGCCGCACAGCAGTATATGACGATCGTAAAGCAGAATACCGGGCGTGAGGAAGCAGAGCAGAAAAAGCAGAAAAATGCCTATTCCCATCGCCAGATGGAGGAGGATGATATTATTATTCCTCCGGCCTATAAGGAAAGTTCGGGATGGAGCAGTATTTTAAATATTATCGCCGGGTTGGTGATCGGAATGGCAGCCATGTTCTTTTTGGTAATGCCTGCGATTACAAAATCCTTAAATGCCTCTCATAACCAGGAACTGATTTCCTACAGCCAGAAGATTAATGAGCTGAATCAGGAACTGGATGTGGTGAAGGGCGATTATACTTCCTTAGAGACAGAGGCGGGACAGATGAAGGAACAGCTTGCCACGATAGAAGAGGAAAACCAGGCAAGGCTGAATCAGTATCAGATCTTAATTGGAATCCTGCAGGCTTACCGCAATGACGATTTAATGACCACTGCCCAGCTTTTTAGTATGCTGGACGCTTCTTTAATTACCGATGAGGACGTACTTGCTATTGTCAATGCAATCGCAGAGGATATGACCACGAATGGCTATCAGACCCTGCAGAATATGGGTACTGCGGCCTGGAATACCGGGCGTTTGGATGATGCGATTCAGTATTACGAGAAAAGTATTCAGGTAAAAC
Source organism: uncultured Lachnospiraceae bacterium (assembly GCA_910584785.1). Classification (GTDB taxonomy): domain Bacteria; phylum Bacillota; class Clostridia; order Lachnospirales; family Lachnospiraceae; genus Caccovicinus. The sequence goes on from CAJUDX010000010.1 coordinate 52,353, forward strand.
CAGATAATACCTCTGCCATGTTCCTTTTGGGCCGGCTTTATCAGGATCAGGAAAACACAGAGAAGGCCAATTTCTGGTTTGGAAAGATTCTCGACGAGTTCCCGGAAAGCAGCCAGGCAGAGCGGGCCAGGGAGGCAAGAGGGTATTAAATGCAGCGGGGGACAGACTGCGTATAGAAAACAGAAGATTGGGGACTGAAAAACAAAGTATAGAAAACAAAAATCGTGAACTAAAAGAGAAACAGAAAAAGGAAGAACACCAAAGAGAAGAAGATTCTTTTTGGCGTTCTTTTTTATTACTATGTTATATCATTTGTCAAAAGTTTGGGTTGAGAAAGGGGTTTTTTATGGAACAGAATGTATTTTCTTATGAAGCCAGGGGGAATACGCTGGTTATTCATCTTCCCAGGGAACTGGATCATCACAATTGCAGGAATCTGCGCTATGAGACAGATTTATTGCTGGCGGAAAATTATATTCGCAGGATTGTCTTTGATTTTAGCCAGACCGAATTTATGGATTCATCAGGGATTGGTGTGCTGCTTAACCGTTATAAGCAGATGGCTGGGAGCGGCGGAACGGTGGCATTGTACGGCGCAGGCGCCCAGGTGCACCGGATTTTAAATGTGGGCGGCCTTTCGCGGCTGGTACCCTGTTTTGAAACAAAGGAGGCTGCCCTGGCGCTGGCCCGGTAGCCTGGAAAGGAAGAGAAGCAGATGACGGATAGAAGAGAAAGAAAAGAAGAGGATGTGAAAATTGAGGATGGGAGGAATGAGGACCGGATATTGCTGGAAATGGACAGTATATCACGAAATGAAGAGTTTGCCCGTGTGGTTATGGCAGTATTTATGAGCAGGATGAATCCCACGCTGGAAGAGCTGGACGATGTAAAGACAGCGGTTTCCGAGGCAGTGACCAATGCTATTATTCACGGATACCGACAGGAAAAGGGCATTGTATACATAGAAGGAATCATCGCGGGAAATGAGCTGACGGTGGTGGTTAAGGATAGGGGAGTCGGCATGGAAAATATTAAACAGGCCATGGAACCGATGTATACCTCCGACAAAAGCGGCGAGCGCTCCGGCATGGGATTTTCTTTTATGGAAGCTTTTATGGATCATCTTGAGGTCGATTCCCAACCGGGAGAAGGCACCATGGTCCGAATGAAAAAGCGGATAGGAGGATAACCCGTGGACGAAACCATGCATCTGATTCAAATGGCTCACCAAGGGGATAAAACGGCCAGAGACAGACTGGTGGTAGAAAATATGGGATTAATCTGGAGTATTGTTCGGAGATTTGAGGGACGCGGTCATGAAATGGAGGACTTATTTCAAATCGGATCAATTGGACTGATGAAGGCGGTTGATCATTTTGATTTAAGCCTGGGGGTAAAATTCTCAACTTATGCTGTTCCCATGATTTGTGGGGAAATTAAGCGTTTTCTCCGGGATGACGGCATGATTAAGGTAAGCCGATCGCTAAAGGAGCTGGGGATTCGCGTCAATGGGGCCAGGCAGGAACTTAGTAAAACCCTGGGCAGAGACCCTACGCTTGATGAGGTGGCGAAGGCGGTGGAGGCCAGCAGCGAACAGGTGGCAGCCGCCATAGAAGCAGTAGCTGAGGTGGAGTCACTCTATCGCCCTGCCAGTTATGGGGATGAGCAGGGAATGATGCTGCTGGAGCGTATTCCCGAAGAAAATGAGGCCCATGAAAAGCTTTTAAATTCCATGGTGCTGAAAGAACTGGTGGAGGAATTGGAGGAGAGAGATAAGGAGATTATTATTCGAAGGTATTTTAATAACCAGACACAGAGCCAGGTTGCCAAAGAATTACAAATTTCCCAGGTTCAGGTATCGCGTCTGGAAAAGAAAATTTTAAAATCGATGAGGGAAAAAATCGTATAGAATTTCAGGGAATCGGAGATACTGGAAAGGAAATCAGCAAGGTTTAGCGAAGGCTGAAGCTAAACCTGAATGGGCAGAAGGCTGGACTTAAGTCGGGCTGGAGCAAATTTTTCTAGGAAGGTGTGTGCAATGGATTCCCTGAAATTTATTTTTAGTATTTTATTATTTCTTTTATGTACATTACTTATCGGCGGCTTTGTCTGGGTGATGCTTTTTGGAATCCCCAAAAGTGCCATGGACGGCGGAACGCTGGTGAAGCTGTTGGGGCAAATGTGTTGGAGGTGCTGAGGAGAGTGGATAAAGAAAAGGAAAAACAGGAAAGCGCCAGGGAAGGCAAGGAGATTATGGCTCAGACGGAGAAGGGTGGCAGTACAAAAACTACAGAAAACGGGAAAAATGGCAGTACAATAACTGCGGAAACTGGGGAAAATGGCAGTACAATAATCGCGGAAAGCGGAGAAAATGAAAACGCAGGCATAGGAAAGGAAACCAGAGAGAGCCGAAACAAAGGGAAGGGAAGTGCTGAACCTGGGGGCAGTAAAAGCAATCCACAGGTGTATTTGAAACTGAATCAGATCAGTGAGGTTCAAACGGAAAAGGTAAAATTAAAAGATATTGCCAAGGTTTTCTGTCAGGATACGGTACTTTTAGCCAAGTGCAACAGTCTGACGGTAAAAGTTATTCATGAAAAACAGGAAAAGCGCTTCATTGGGGATGTGCTGGAGATTATTGAAAAAATCAATCAAATCGCTCCAAAGGCACAGGTGGATAATCTGGGGGAAACGGATTATATTATTGATTACCGACCGCCGCAGCCTTCCCGCAAGGCTTGGCAGTGGATAAAGACAATATTTGTCTGTATAATCAGCTTTTGCGGGGCAGCGTTTGCCATTATGACTTTTAACAATGATGTGGACGTGCCTGCACTTTTTCATGAACTTTACTGGCTGGTGATGGGGAAGGAGTCAAATGGATTTACCGTACTGGAGGCGTCATATTCCATTGGGCTTTCTTTGGGGATACTGGTCTTTTTTAATCATTTTATGAAATGGAAACTGACAGAAGACCCTACGCCGCTGGAAGTCCAGATGCGGACCTATGAGGACGATATTTGCAAGACCTTGATTCAGAATAACGGCAGAAAGGAGAAGGAGGTCGATGTTACTTAACGGGAAGCTTTGGTTTCTGGGCTTTTTCGGGCTGGCTGCCGGGGGGATTATTGCCGCGGGGATCTTTGCCTTTCTGGCGATTATCGGTGTATTTCCGCGTCTGATGGGAAAAACGGGGACAAAGGGGAAGATTATGCTTTTTGAAACCTGTATTATTGCCGGGGGAATCCTTGGAAATATCGTTGACTTGTATGAATTTTCTTTTCCAGTGGGTGCCGTGATTGGAAATATATTGTTCGGGGTGTTTGGGCTGGCGACGGGCATATTTGTTGGCTGTCTGGTGATGTCGCTGGCAGAAACCCTAAATGCCCTTCCCGTGGTGACTCGAAGGATTCATTTGGCAGTTGGTCTGCAATACATTATTCTTGCTGTGGCAGTGGGGAAATTATGCGGCTCGCTGGCGTTTTTCTGGTATGGAATAGGGGGAGGATGAAAGATAAAATGAATGATAAAACGTGTATGGGCGTGGATAGGGGCAGGATAAAAAAGGAATAGGGCAAAAACAGGCAGAAGGGAGAAATACAAATGGAAATCAATAAAGATGCATATAATGCGTATGTTAAAGAAATAACACCAGTAAATAATGTATGGGCAGATATGGGGAAGGCTTTTTTGACCGGAGGGGTGATTTGTACTGCAGCACAGCTGATTACCAATGGACTGACCGGAAGCCTGGGACTGGAAAAAGAGGCAGCTTCAGCCTGGACGTTAATTATTTTAATTGGGGCAAGTATCTTGGCTACGGGATTTAATTTATATCCAAAGATTGTAAAATGGGGCGGCGCAGGGGCACTGGTGCCGATAACCGGATTTGCCAATTCTGTGGTGTCGCCGGCGATTGAGTATAAGGCGGAAGGACAGGTATTTGGGATTGGGTGTAAGATTTTTACGATTGCAGGGCCGGTGATTTTGTATGGAATTTTAGCGAGTTGGATATTAGGCGTGATTTATTGGGTTGGAGGGGTGATGGGGATTTTTTGAGAATGAAATAGAATGGGTAGTTTAGAAATTTATAATAATAGAATCGTTTGTATTTTGAGGCAGAATGATAGGAGAAAGGACTTTTATTATTCTGCTTTTTGTTGTACGTTTAATAGTTTTCGATTATAATCCTGTTTTTGACAGTTTACAAGGCAGAGAAGGGCTTGTCTGCTGTCTAAACCATTGGTTTCTTTGTGCTTTTAGAAGTTACGTTATCTTACCTCATCGTTTGAGAGGAAAAAGCTGTCTGGATTCAAAGTACCGTAAGAAAAATTATCCGGGATGAACGATATACGGGAAAGATGATTTCTAATGTGCGAAGCTGTGTGGAAGTTGGGAAGAATGTGATAAAGAATAATCCAAGCAGTGAATGGATTGTAGTTGAGGGTACACATGAGGGAATTGTGGAGTAATTTTGCATAGGATTGATATGAAAACAGAAAATTTTGAAAGATTATCGAAGGATTGAAAAATAAAGTGGAAATAAGTAATTGAATATGGTATACTATAGGCAATTAAACTTGTGCCTTATCAGACGAAGTTTGTGTATCCCGATGAGAGTTAAGAGAGTTAGGAGGGTATATTTTTTAGGATCTGACTTCACGAGTGCCCGGATAGTTATCGTATTTCAAATTTGATTTAGATTGGAGAATTATTAATGACAAAAGGTTTTGTTGTAAATACGCCATATGATGACGTGTTTCGCACAATGCTCAATGATTGCAGCCGTTTGATTATTCCTGTAATTAATGAAATTTTTTGCGAAAACTATCGTGGAGATGAGAAGATTGTTTTTTCACCAGAAATTCATTTTGTGAATCAACAGGATGGGGAAGAAACAAAACGGATCACAGACAGCAGCTTTGAGATTATCGGAGAGAAAGAAACAAAATTTTTGCTAGAATGTCAGAGCACTGCGGACAGCAGCATGTTGATAAGGATTTTTGAATATGCTACACAGATTGCTTTGGATCAGGGAGAGCTGGAAAATAATGTACTTAAAGTAGAAATACCACGTTCGGCTATTTTGTTCCTTCGTTCAAATGGAGCAACTCCCGATAAGATGAAGATCGAGATAAAAACTCCAGGAGGGGTGAATAGCTTTGATGTTCCGGTGATGAAGGCACAGAAATATAGTATTGATGATATTTTTGAAAAGGGATTATTGTTTTTGATTCCGTTTTATATTTTCTCCCATGAATCTCGTTTTCAAGAGTATGAGCTTGATGAAGATGCGTTGAAAGAGTTAAAAATAGAATATATGGAGATAGTAAAACGTCTGGATAGTTTGTTGGAAAGTGGGAGCATTAGTGTATATACAAAAAAGATGATTGTAGAAATGTCAAATAAAGTTGTTAATCATCTTGCGCAGAAGTATGATAATGTCAAGGAAGGAGTGACATCGATTATGGGTGGAAAGGTTCTTGAATATGAGGCGAAACAAATTTTAAATGAGGGAAAAATTGAAGGAAGAATAGAACAGGCGAGAGAAACTGCACAAATTCTCAGGGGAATGGGAATTAGTGAAGAAAAAATAGCTAAGGCTGTGAATGTTAGTATTGGGGTTTTGAAAGAGTGGTTTAGTGCAAATTAGGTTGTGAAATAGATTGGAAGAGAAAACGGATCGGTTAAAGATTGTTATAAAAAAGAAATGTGAATTACTGAAATGGAAATCTTTTATATATTATTTCTTTGATAATGATGGTATTTTATATGAAATATCTTTCGCATTGTTTTTAGGTGTAATAGGAGTTTGTCAACAGGTCCAATTTGAAACGCTCTCTCTTTGTCAAGTTAGTTGAATAATCCATCTTATTATGGTTTTATAAAAATGGGTTGAATTAGTGCAGTGCCTATTTTTTAGACACCTACACTAAAGCAATATCCCTGATCTGGCTGACTCCTCCCAGTGCTGCGCTCTTTGGGCTTGTAATTAATCTTCTTTACTTTAAAAAGTTCGCCGCCGATTAGGCGGCATAAGTTCAGGTATAAGTTCAGGTATTACAAGTACGCCCGTCAGACTTTTACTTATGACATTTGAACGGGTAAATATAACGATAGTAACGTAAAGCGTGCAGTATAAAAAGAGTAAAAAGCTACAAATATGCTTCCTGAAATTCATCCAGAATGTCATTCGTATCTGGCACGGTCAGATTTCGATTTAGTGCAAAGAGAATAATGGAATCCCTTCGCTTCCTTGCATCCAAAGGCGAGGCTCCTGCTACACGGAGAAGATAATTGGTTTCTGACGGATTCAGCTTCATGCCCATGGCAATACACAGAACGATATCGCGGCTGGGGCGTTTTATTCCGCGGAAAACTTGATAAATATATTCTCCCTTATTTGATGCATCTACCACCTGGGAAACCCGCATCTGCTTTTTTTTCAGAAGCTGTTTTAAATACAACTCCAACGGCATATCCCAAAATTCCTCCTGGTTGGTATTAAGATAATACTCCATCGTTTTGCAGGAAATAATCTCATTCACTAAATCTTCTGTTTTTTTCTTCATTTTTTTCCATTCCTTTCCAAGGCACAAACAAGTTGTGAAAGTTTTGTCAAATTCTTTCACACTTTTCCTTTCCCTTCTCGTGTTATCGATATGTTTTTGACGAAACCATAAAAGGCCTTTTGACGTTTCTCTTTTAATATCCATTGATTTTAGCAGAAAAAGAACTTTACGGCAAGGAAATTTCCGTGCTAAACTAAAGAACGTCAAATACTCCGAGTAAGCAGCAGGGTAGTTGACCCTCGCGGTATTTGCCAAATACCCATACAGGCACGGTACTTGGCTCATTGTTCGCGGAAATAAACAGAAGGGGGCAGAGACTGATTTGAATGCAGAATGTGTAGAATCTGTTGGAGAGTATAAGTATGAACTTTATACGGTTATTCAGTCATTGGGCAATGAGGAAAACCTATGGCTGGTTAGGGATTCTGTGTCAGAAAAGCTTCTGGTCATGCGAAGGCTTCCTCTGTTTATGCAGGAAGTAATGCAGGAACTGGCTTTGATTGACCATCCTCATATTGTCCATATTTTGGATATTTTTTGTTTCCATAAGGAACTTTATGTGATTGAAGAGTATGTCCATGGGGATAATCTTGCGTTTTATCTGGAAAAAAACGGGGCCTTGGGAAAAAGGGCGATTTCCGCAGGGAAGCAGCTTTTAGAGGCACTTGTGGTTTTGCAGCAGCACCGCATTCTTCACCGGGATATTAAACCGGAAAATATTATGATGGACAGGCAGGGGAATGTCATTTTGATTGATTTTGGCATTGCACGGCTGTTTTCGGAAGAAAAGGACGGGGATACTTCACTTAAAGGAACGAAGACGTATGCGCCGCCGGAACAGTTTGGCTTCTGCCAGACGGACTGCCGCACGGATATTTACGCTCTGGGAGTTACGCTGAATGAACTGGCTGTCGGAAAGTTCCCTGAAGAAAAAATGTGCAAAGGTGTGCTGCAGAAATTTATCCGTCGGGCCACACAGTTTGATCCAAAACACCGTTACCCTTCGGCAGCCCAGGCCCTTGCTCATCTTCGATGGCTGAAACGGCAGCGGATGTTTCTGTTTTCTTCTGTTTTTGTGCTTCTCTTTGCAGGAGGATTTTTGTGTGTCAGAAATTTCTCTCACCGGGTAAGCGTGGTTAACGGAGGGCTGCAGATATATGCTTCTTTTGATGATTATGCACTTCCGGACAGCTCTCCCAGGCGTCTGCTGTCCAGCCCGTTGCCAGTTCCTCTGTATCCCTCCATACGTTTGGACAATGGAGAATGTATCACTTTTTTGGAGGAATTATCCATAGAGCAGGAAGAGTTATCGGATACTTTGGAGGAATTGCCGGCAGAGCAGGAAGAACTGTCGGATACACAAAAAACAGCTTTGGACACACAGCAGATTCTATGCACCGCAGAACAAACCAAAGAACAGTTTACTCTTACCTGTTCATGTATTCCTTCCCCTGCACAGCCCGAAGAAGCCAAGTTTACCTTTACCGACAGCTACTATACCGCTTATGGCAATGCTTCCGCCCAGGAAGGCTATATCCCGGAATATGAACTGCTCTGCGGTGATTTTGATTATGACGGGCAGAAAGAATTTTTAATTATTATGGCCCGGTGTAAGTGGTATGTGCCGAACATAGAAGAATATGCCTATTATTTTACCAAATATACCTGCCTCTGGATTATTGATTTGGATGAAAATAATCAATGGGTATGCACAGAACCGTTGCTTATTTTGGATGAGCACCGCCCCTCCCTTCAAAATCATTTTCTTATCTGTGATGACTGGATGCGGTTTTATTCGTATCAGGATGGAAAATGGATAGGGTCTTATCTGGACGGGGAAAACTATTATCTGGAACATGGAGAGTGGTATCTTCTGGAATAAATTCCTGCAGCAATTAATTATTGGGGACTTAGAATGCTCTGCTTTTTATGATTAAAGTGCTTTACTGTGCTGGCAGTACAGGACAAACGGCATTTTCTCGATCTATACTTGACGGGAAAGGGCCGTTTTTTCATTGCCCAAAAAGTTATTACTGGAGTCTTATTTTTATGTAAGGGCAGTAATTTTTAACTATTAGCTTTAATTTAAATATCTATTAGTTGTAATATAAGCCGAATTATGTTATACTCTACCCATGAACAACATTGTAATTTTGAACAATGAACCAAATAAAATGATATACAAGGAGAAGCGGAAGATGAAAAAGAATCATTGTAAAACGAATTTCAAAGGCACAATTAAGCATTTATTTATGCTGGGGACTGTGCTTATATTTACCGCCGGGGTAATGGGATGCTCCAAGCTTGCACCGTCCTCAGCTTCGGCAGAACAAAAACAGGACATGCAAGGGGACACTGGGCAGAATGATAAGGCTGATTCCTCTAAACTATCTTCAAATGTTTCTGAAAACTTGGAAAACGCCGGAGAACCAGGTAAAGATGAACATGCAGAAAATCCTGGCACTTCCAAAAAAGGAGGATCGGCAATGGAAGATGGAAATCTGGCTGACTTATTAGGGATATTTATTAAAGATATTGAAAGTATGCTGGGGAAATATGACGGTAATCTGGATGCGGCTGCAAAAGTTGGAATTTTGACCGATTATCCGGGATTGACTATCGAGAGCTGGAACGGCGCTGGTGAAATTTACTCGGTTACACTTTTGGATGCAGAAAATCCCAAATGGAATATTTTTGACATCCGCCCCGGAGATCGCATGGACGAAGCAATTAATCATATCACTTCCCTTGGCGCAGCAAAAGAACCGACAGGGGGAATGTATGATGCATCAGAAATCTACAAATTGACTTATCAGGAGCAGACTATCCATGTAGGATTGTCTAACGGGGGAAGCGGTGAACATGTAGATACGATTAGTGTTTATTTTGATGCCAATACGATGCTGGGGATTGAGGTATCGGATGAACCGGAAATTGATGGAATGGAAATGTTTGATGCAGCAAGCAATCCCCATATTGCCGAATTACAAGAAAAATATCCCAATGCGCTGGTCAGCCTGGACGCCGTTACAAAACAAATCCAATATCAGGAGGAATGGCTGGAAGCTGAGGTCTATTTCGTCGATGATATGGCTAACGGAATGTATAGTTTTGCCTATACAATGGATGGAAAACTCTACCAAATGATCGATGGAGAATGGAAGCCGGAAAACTAAGATAGAGGATGAAAGACCAATATTAGAACACATAAAAATTAAGGAGGAAATCATGTTCTGTACGAAATGCGGAAAAGAAATAAAAGAAGGAATGAAACGCTGCCCCTTCTGCGGAGAAATCGTCCAAAAAGGAAATACTGCCAAAGCTGCTGTTTCTTCTGATGCAAAGAAATCGAAAAAAATAAAGATTATTCGTATCATTATTGCGCTTCTTCTGATTGGAGGAATGTACAATGCAGTGACAGAAAATGAAGGCGGAAAATCCCCGGAATATTCTTTTGAAGTTTCTGATGATGACTTGCTTAACCTATTAGGAATGACAGAAAAAGATATTCAAAGTATATTTGGTGAATCCAATGTATCCTCTAGCCGTCTTGATGATACAACAAAAATGTTATTCATTGGTTCTATTAGGTTATTAAGCACAAAAAACCGTATAGTCAGTATAACAAATACTGGTGAATCTCTAAAATCATGCGGTATTTCGATTGGAGATAAGGAAAGTACTGTTGTTGAACAAATGAAGAATATTCATGCAACTTCGGATGGAAAAGAAAATTTAGATGGTGGATTCTATATGCTAAAATATTCTATAAAATCCAATTCCACCACACTTCAATTTAATTGGATATTTAATCCAACTACAAATAGAATAGCAACCACAGGTATACATATGAGATAAGAGAAAAATAAAACAAACTCTTTTTCCATCATGTAGCTACCGGCAATCAACATCCCTCCCCCTTCCGGTAATTTTTCACCACTTTAACCAGCTCAATAACCATTTCCTTCTCCTGTTCGGATAAATCTCTGGTAAGCTGCACCCACAGATTGATCAGAGCCGGGGAAGTCGGGGTAAGGGATTCCCGGAGGAGATAGTCTATACTAACACCTAAAGTATTGGCAATACAAATCAAGGTATCCAGTGTAGGACAGCGCCTTCCTCTCTCAATCTGGCCAATGTATGCGGTAGAAACATTAATTGCCTCCGCCAGTTTTTCCTGCGTCAGGTTCAGTTTCTGCCGTTCTTCCCGAATCCGCCGTCCCAAATCCGTATAGTTCATCTGCAATCCCTCCTGTGAATCCTAGGCTCTGCGTCAAAAAGGCAGATTATTTTCTTGCTCTTCATTTTTTCTTCTAAATGCAGCTTATTTTATGATTTTACACAGGTTATCTTGCCTGCACAATTAACTATTAGCTTTATTTTACATATCTATAAGTTATATTTTCTGGCAAAGTATAATACGATTCACTTAAAGACAAAAATAGATAGGGAAAGATGATGGCAGATTCAAAAATTTTTAAATGAATTGACGGCATTGACACCGATTTAATTCCATTTTAACTCCTTGAATCATTATTAAAAGAGAACAGTGCTTACTGTGGTCAAAGTAGTCCATTTAATTATTTATCTGAATTTCGCCAGGCTTATCTGCAGGCTTCAGCCGCCGCCAATATTGGAAATTTACTGAATCCATCTAAAACCGTGTATCAGTACAGGGATTATTTCGTTTACCATATTCTTTGCATTTGTGAAAAACAAGTTCCATTAGATAAATTGTACTGCAAACAACTTAAAGAAATAAAAAAATATGATAATAAACATACTACCAATGACATCCAGTTGCTGCGATCCCTTCTTAAACACGAGAGAAATGTCACTGCTGTTGCAAAAGATTTGTTCCTGCACAGGAATACGGTAATCTATCGGATAAAAAAATTAGAGGAGCGGCTTGGTCTTATGCTTGATGATCCTAATGTTCGGCTAATGCTGCAGCTTTCGATTATGATGCTTGATTTATGCAACAATACTGCAAAATCACAGGATTTTGTCGAGATGAATGCATTGACGCAAAAAATACCATAAGCTGCTTTATTCGCCTTTCCTGTGCAGCACGAGTATCATATACAGTGTTGTCTGTCGGGCAGGCAAAACACTAAAATAGGGCGGCCTATCTGTTATCGCTCCATATCTTACGCTCTGTGGTGCTGTTGCTTCTACTGTTCCTGCCGCAAGATACTGTATATGCTTTTTAGGATTTGCTCGGTGTTTTCTTTTAACCAGTTTTGCAGTTTGGAGATATGTGCCTTTAACTGTGCTGCCGAGGTTTTATAACAGGCTGGTGAGTTCAAGGAAATGCAGGACGGGGGTGATGCAGTTTGGAGAGCTATTTTTTACCTGCCTGTCATTGAATTTTCATGAATTTGTGTTATACTTTCATGTTTAGGAAAATGATAAAAGAACATTTTTAGAGGAGATGAAATAATGGATTTTCAGCTTGTTCCCATAGGCGATAACGATTTACAACAATATAAAACTGATATGCAGGAAGCATTTCAAAAAGGATATGAAGAGGTGTTTGGTCAGGCCAAAGAGGCAATTTTACCCGAAAGGGATATTGACCAGTCTTTGAATGCAAATGGTTCAGTGGCATATAAAGCGCTTGTTGATGGTAAAATGGCTGGCGGCGTTATTGTTGTCATTAATTCTGCCACACAGCATTGAGAAAGAATAAATGAAAACTGAATACGACGCATACGCGGCGT
>CAJUDX010000011.1:0-3036 GCA_910584785.1 uncultured Lachnospiraceae bacterium
CCCAATGGCAGAATTTGTTATGAAAGATTTAGCAAAGAAAGCAGGACTTTCTGACCAGCTTTTTATCGCTTCGGCTGCCACAAGCACTGAGGAAATCGGAAATGGGGTGCACTGGGGAACCCGGCAAAAACTTGCCTCTGTGGGCATCAGCACTGCCGGGAAAACCGCTGTTCAGATTAAAAAATCGGACTATAAAACCTATGATTACATCATCGGCATGGATCAGTGGAATATGAAAAATATGCACCGCTTCTGGGGTGGAGATCCCGATAAAAAACTGTATAAGCTTCTATCCTTTGCCGGGAACGACCGCGATGTTGCCGATCCCTGGTACACGGGCGATTTTGATCAGACCTATATCGATGTTTTGGCTGGGTGTGAAGGGCTTCTTGCCCATCTGAAAAAACAGCACTCTATTTCTTCATAGCCCCTGCAAAACACCCTATATCGTTTGATATCTGGATGATAAAATTGATATTTTTTTAACAATACACAAAAAAACCCTTGTTATTTCCCCCGGTTTCTGCTAAACTACGCTAAAGCATATCTGAAAATTACTTTGCGTCAGATGCGCTCTAAACTGCTTTGACAAACAGCCATTGTCAAATGTGTGCACAAATACATAAAGGAGAATTTTCTATGGAACAGGCAAAAATGAAGACGTTCTTAAAGCGAAAGAACGTCAATATCACCGTCCAGACCTATCTCATTGATGCATTGGGTGCCATGGCATTTGGTTTGTTTGCATCTTTATTAATCGGGACGATCTTCGCCACCATCGGCGAAAAAACGCAGATTCAGGCTTTTCAGGTAATCGCAGACTATGCCAAAAGCGCCACCGGCGCTGCCCTTGGCGTGTCCATTGCCTATGCTCTGAAAGCACCGCAGCTTGTACTCTTTTCGGCGGCAACGGTAGGTATCGCGGGCAATGCCCTGGGCGGCCCGGTGGGAGCTTTAGTGGCAACCATTATTGCCACGGAACTTGGAAAAATCGTATCAAAAGAAACCCGTGTGGACATCTTAGTAACCCCCGGCGTAACCATTATTTCAGGTGTTTTAGTTGCTCAGTTTGCCGGCCCAGGTGTGGCAAAATTTATGGATGCCTTTGGTCAGATGGTAAAAACCGCAACAGAAATGCAGCCCTTTTTTATGGGAATCCTTGTTTCTGTTCTGGTCGGTGTCGCCCTTACCCTGCCTATTTCCAGCGCGGCAATCTGCATTGCCCTGACACTTGACGGACTGGCTGGCGGTGCGGCTACAGCCGGCTGCTGTGCTCAGATGATTGGCTTTGCTGTCCTCTCCTTCCGCGAAAACGGCGTAGGCGGGCTGCTGGCCCAGGGGTTGGGAACTTCCATGCTGCAGATTGGAAATATTGTCAAAAACCCAAAGATCTGGATTGCGCCCACACTATCTTCTGCAATCACCGGTCCCATAGCCACGGTCATATTTCAGATGACCAATATCCACACCGCAGCCGGAATGGGAACCTGTGGCCTGGTTGGTCCTATCGGTATCTATACCAGCATGAACGGCGGCGCAAAGATGTGGATGGGAATCCTTCTTATATGCTTTGTACTTCCAGCAGTTCTCACGGCAGTTTTCGGCGCAATTTTAAGGAAAATCGGATGGATTAGAGAAGGGGATTTAACACTGAAGTTATAAGATAATAACCAAAAGGATAATAGCAAAAAATCAACTACAGCATTGACCCAAAAGGATGATTTTTCTGCAATGGCTGGCAGAAAGATTGTCTTTTTTTCAGGATTTTTCGTAGAATTGCCGCATCACTTTTGTTATTATTTACCAATGTCCGCTGATAAATTAAGCATAGACTCTGACGGATACAAATAAAACATAAATTATCCTATGTATGCGGCTGGGAACAGCCAGCGCAGAGAAAGAAGGAATAGATATGGACATTCAAACCACACTGCAAAACCAAACCAAAGAAATGGTTTCTCCATCCGCTAAGGCGCGAAGCAAAGCTGCTTCTCTCTATGCCAAGGCATTACCCGAAGCAGCCTCCTCATACTCCAGAACATTGTCTGAATCCTCCTTATCTTTTGTGCATACTTCACCAGAAAGTCACATCGATACCTATAAACGTGCTCTTTTCACCCAGCCGCAGACCGACAGTGCCAAGGCGGCTGCGGGTCACTACTCTTCTGCGCTTAGCCAGTCTGGTGTGAACAGTCTGCAAACCAGCGGAATGCAAAGCACTGCAGCCGGGGGATTATCCTTTAACGGAGAGCATTGCAGGGAATCAGGTCTACACGTTTTCAGCCTATGCCTAAAACTGTCCCTGGACAAATCGATAAATTTACTATTAACGTTTTTTGTACTGCAAACAATGCGCAGACGGAAGGAAGTCATGGGTGAACAGCTATGATTGCAAAAAAGGCAAAAGAAAATTAGTTTATCAGAGCCATAACTTTTATTGGTTTATACGGCGAAATGACAAGGGACTGCCTAAAATTCATATTTTATCCGAAGATAAACACATCCATTTAGAACGCCCGCTATTGGATACCGAAGTGCCTGTCGCCAGCCTGTATATTCGTCAGCTGTTAGAAAAATACTTTTCCGAACAAAACTAAACTTAATCGGGGTAAACATCATGGAAATCCGGCCTGCCGATAAGAATGACATAAGCCATATTGCAGAACTTTATATCAACAACCACAAAACCACCTACAAAAACCTTCTCTCCGAAGACTACCTGTCAAGCCTTACCTTAAACAATAGTCGGGCAAAATGGGAATCCTATCTGTCCGATGAAAAGAAAAAAATATGGGTGGCCTATGAAAATAATATATTCTTAGGCTTCGTCGCAGGCATGGAAGATCCCGAACTGGAGTTTACATGGTATCTTGACTCCCTCCATGTAACAGAAAATGCCCGCGGCAAAGGCGCAGGTACTGCCCTGATTCAAACCATCGGCAGCTATGCCTTGACACACCATTACCAGCAGATGAGCATATGTATCGTAAAAGGAAATGATCAGGCTGGCAGGTTATACAAAAAACTCGGTGCAAA